>CAZDSY010000081.1:3420-14454 GCA_964508285.1 uncultured Paludibacter sp. | reverse complement strand
TTTACCAAATCAACAATAATTTAATACGAAAATGGGCTTTTTAAGGCTCGACTAATTAACGACGTCAGTACATTCAGACTATTGAACAAAAAGTGCGGATTCACCTGTTGCTTAAGTACATCATACTGCGATTGCAGATTTTCTTTTTGCAGGTTGATAAGTTGTGTACGGGCTTCGGTCAATCGTTTCGAACTTTCGCGTACACGTTTTTCGAGTTGCGAATTGAGCTTTTCAAGTTCGCTTTAGGCAATTTGAAGTTCATTTTCTATTTTTATACGGTCCGAAATGTCGCGCAAAATAATAAAAGCAGCAGGTGAACCATTATAGTTAGAAGTTCGGGCATTCAGTTCTATGGTTAGAATTTTCCCGTCCTTACGTATTATCCGGCTTCGATATAATGCAGTAAATTCTTCTCCCGCCATTCGACGCTTATGAAAATCAATCATTTTCTGATGATCTTCAGGTTATATAATGTTAAGAAATGATGTTCCTAACAATTCGTCTTTCGAATATTGCACCATGTTGCACATACTTTCGTTCATGAACATTAATTTTCCATTTTGTGTAATCACAATACCATCAGTGGCTTTTTCGATAACAGTGCGATATTTTTCTTCACTATCAGCTAAGGCTTTTTGCATAGCTGCATGTTCCGAAATATCAATTACAATTCCACGAGAACCTACGGTTTTTCCGTTTACAATCATTGGAGTTGCGGAAATCATTGCTTCGAAAATCTGACCATCAGCTTGTCTGAGTTTATAAAAATTTCCTTTTGAAGGAATATTTCTGAAACTTACATTCATAAAATTATTTTTCATACGTTCAAGTTCTTCCGGAATCACAATATTGAAAACAGACACATCTGTTGTTTCATAAGCAGTACCAAATTTATCTCGTCCGGCTTTATTAAGATATCGCAAATTAGCGTTTAAATCAAGTTCATAAACTGTTTGTGGAAGCATTTCAGCCAATTCGCGGTATTTTTGTTCACTCTTTATCAATTCTTCCTGAAATTTACGTATTTCAGTAAGATCATGAACCGTTATTAAACTTACCTTCTTATTATTTAAATCAATAACAGATGAAAAAACGTCACCTTCTTTCACTTTTCCATCTTTGGTAATAAACCTGAAAATCTCATATACTTTCGAGTAATCACCTTTTTTTCGTCTATCACTAATAGCAAAACCCTTCTCTCTGTCTTCAATATAAATTAAACTCGAAGCAGGTTTTGCATATAATTCATCCGGACTATAACCTATCATTCTACAGAAAGTATGATTAGCAAAAAGAATTTTCTCTCCTTCGATGGCAAAAATTCCATCTTGTGAATTTTCAATCAGTGTTTTGTATTTTTCTTCACTTTCACGAAGCGCATTTTCCATCGCTTTACGTTCTGAAATATCAACAATAACACCGCGTGAACCAACAGCAACGCCGTTTTCAATAATTGGAGCTCCATAAATAACTACCGGGATTCGCTTACCATATCCATTTATTGCAGTATATTCTTCAGGGACTGAAGGTTCTTGATCAAATTTTCCATTTTTTGAAATAATTCTTTTTGCTTCTTCTTCTAATCTTTTTTGCATTAATAATTTATCTTCATCAGAAAAAAATGAAGATGCAATTACATTGGGTGCAACATTTTTATCCCATCCAAAAAGTTTTAATCCGGTCTGATTCATATAAGTCAGTTTGCCATTCGCATCCAACTCATACACAGCCAACGGAAGCATTTCAGCTAATTCGCGGTATTTTCGTTCACGTTTTTTGAGTTCAAGTTCGAAGCGGTTCCGGTCGGTAACATAGTGTATGGTGTAGAATGCAGCCCAATCATCGTTATAGCGAATCATTGTCGATGTGGTTTCACATTCTTTTGTTTCACCTGTTTTGGTAATCAGGCGCAAAGTTTCATGAATAGTGCTGATATCGCCATTCTTTCGGCGTTCGCCAATTTCTTCAAGTTTATGCCTATCATCGGGGTGTACAATATCAGACTGATGGTCGGTAAGGCAATATCCAAGCATATTGCACAGTGTATCGTTCGCATAAAGAATTCTGAAATTGCGAACTATCATGATACCAACATGTGAATTTTCTACCAATGTTTTATATTTTGCTTCGCTGTCACGTAAAGCTTTTTCCATTTCAGCACGCTCAGTTATATCACACATTGACATAAACGATGCGTTGCGCCCATTGATCTGAACTGTTGTTGCATTAAGTTCAGTCAGAATTCTTTTCCCCGATTTATGCATAAAAGATGCACTATAACGCATCGTGTTCATTTCGCCACGCATACGTTTATAGTGAATTTCCATAACTCTTTCCCTGTCCTCAGGAGCTATAAAATCAGGAAGATTCATACTGAAAAATTCTTCACGCGTATAACCAAAAAGTTCGTAAAAGGCATCGTTTACCATCAAGAATTTACCGTCCTGATTTATAGATACTGCTTCTAAAGAACTTTCAATTAGTGTTCTATATAAAGTTTCACTTTCCTGAAGTATAATTTGCAGTTTCTTTTTTTCACTTATATCCTGTTGAATTATGATATAACCATCTATATTGCCATTTTCATCTTTATATGGTGTTGCGATGGTGTTCGCCCAATAAGTTGAACCGTTTTTATTAAAAGTTAGTAATTCACCCTGCCATTTCTCGCCATTAATGAGCTTTTCAGCTATTTCTTTTCTTGATTCGGGCAATTTATCGTGATAAAAAAGTTCGTTCACCGAGTTATCTATTAAATCTTCTTTTGAATAACCTGATAACTTCGTGAAACCTGGATTCACATTTTCAAATCTGAATTCACGATCGAGTATAAAAATAGCTCCTGGGGTTTGTTCGAATACAAGTCGAAGTTTATTCAACTCATTACTTTTTGATGTAAATAACTTGTTTGATTTCAGGTTATTAATTTTTTATTTTTCCATACTGAACAGTTGAATATGAATAAACAAAGATAGATTTTATGTTTCGTTGAATCAATATTCATTCAGTAAATGCCCGATTTTAATCTTTGAATGAACGAAATTAAGAATTGAATGAAGATACGTTTTAATTGGACAGTAACTAGTTTTAGATGATTTGAAGATTTGAAGATTTTTTGTATAATTATTATTAAGATGAAAATTTTCAAAATAACTTCTTATAAAAAGTCGTTTAGCGACAATTGAAAGCATGTTTTTTTAACTACTAATACAATGCGAAATTTTTTACAGAAAAAAGCTGCCTGAATTTTTCAGACAGCTTTTTTTATTTTCGGCAAACTTCAATTTTGAAATTTTGGTGCTTAATCTTCTTTTGTTTGAGGAGTGATAAGTTTGTAGCCTTTTCCGTGAATGTTTATAATTGCTACGTTAGGATCATCTTTCAACAATTTACGCAGTTTTGTAATATAAACATCCATACTGCGGGCGTTAAAGTAATTGTCGTCCACCCAAATGGTTTTCAGTGCAAAATTACGTTCAAGAATGCTGTTGGCATTCGCTGCTAGCAATGTAAGCAATTCCGATTCTTTGGTAGTAAGTTTCTTCGAATCACGATCGAGTCTAAGCGTTTGCTTTTGTGAATCGAAAACAAAGCGTCCAATGTTGTAAACTACCACGTCTTTAGCTTTTTTGCCTTTTACACGACGTAATATCGACTCGATACGATACAAGAGTTCTTCCATACTGAAAGGTTTCGACAAATAATCGTCGGCACCCAATTTAAAACCCTGAAGAATGTCTTCCTTCATTGATTTTGCAGTAAGGAAAACAATGGGCACTTCCGAATTCAGTGCGCGGATATCAGCCGCGAGTGCAAAACCATCTTTTTTAGGCATCATAACATCCAGTACACAGAAGTCGTATTTGTTTTTGTTAAATGCTTTTAGACCGGCTTCGCCATCGGGTTGTAAATCTGCATCATAACCTTTGGTTTGCAGATATTCACGCAGTAGCATGCCAAGATTTTCGTCATCTTCGCATAATAAGATTTTTACTTTTTCGTCTGTCATAACTTTTAATTTTTAAGTGTTGGTATTGTGATAATAAATTTAGTCCCTATGCCGGGTTCGCTTTCTACTTTTATATTTCCTTTATGTTCAGTTACAATTTTCTTTACATAAGCAAGTCCGAGTCCGAATCCTTTAACGTTGTGAAGATTGCCGGTGTGAACTCTGTAAAATTTTTCAAAAATCCTTTTCTGATCTTCTTTAGCTATTCCTATGCCATTATCTTCTATACTGATAACTAAATTGTTTTTGTCATTTGTTGTTTCTACTGAAAGTAACAATGGTTTGTCACAATATTTCAATGCGTTATCCATTAAGTTGAAAATCACGTTTGTAAAATGCACTTCATCAATATAAACTAAATCATATGCAGCATCGAGTTTTGTAGTAATTTTTCCACCTTTATTGGTTACTTTCAGCGAAAAGTTGCTCACAATTTCCTTGATAAGCGCATTCATATTTATTTCTGTCAGTTTTAAAATCGATTTATCATGTTCAAAAACTGACATTTGCAATACTTTTTCAACCATGAAACTGAGTCGTTTAGTCTCATCATGTATAACAGTCGATATATGTTTGAGTGTTTGTGGCGTTTTACCTACCACTGGGTCCTGCAACATTTGCGAAGCAAGCGAAATACTCGATATCGGTGTTTTAAATTCATGTGTCATATTGTTAACAAAATCGTTTTTCATATTGTTTAAACGTTTCTGTCTGAAAATAATTACGATAGCAACTATAAATACTCCTAAAACAAGTAATATAAGCAGCGTTGATGGAATCATCAAGTTTAACGATTGAAGTATAAAATCGATTTTGGTAGGAAAATTTACCTGCAAAAAAACAGACTTTGATGATACCTCCGAGGGGAAAAGCCTTTGAGTATAGATAAATTTACCTGCTGATTTGCTTGTAGGATTTAATCCTTTATCGTTTTTATAAATCAGTTTACCTTGCTTGTCAACAATTGAATAAGTAAACTGCAGATCAACCCCGTTGTTAATCAAAAACCTTTCAAGTACTTCATTTATTTCTTCAAAATCAACTCTTTCAGAAATTTCTCTGTTTTCAGATTCTTTCATCCAACGGAAAACAGCCTGGTCGAGTATGGTTTTGGATCGGGAAAAGTTTTGTTTAAATTTTTCCTGCAAAAAACGCGAAGTTTCTTCAATATTTGCTTTTCCATGTCTGCTCGAAAGCCTCAACCCTGGTTTAGCAAGTTGATTTGAATTTAATTTGAGCTTATCAGTAACACTGTCAATTGAGGTTTGAGTAAGGAACCTGTCAATATTAGGTGTTAAAATTTTATTTTTCGCACCTTGATAATCAACACCCTCAAGGGTTTGTGCCATATATTGCAAAGCTTCTTTCTCCTCAAGAAATGTGGCAGTCTGGTAAAGGCTATTTTGTACTTTGTCATTAAACTGGCTCTCAACCATTGCAGTATTGATGCGTATGTACCTTACCTGTAGCAGTATTAATCCTGCAAAGGTAATTATCATAAAAATTATCAATATCCAAATTGTAAGCTTTTTCATAACAGTACAAAAATACAAATTAAATTTATTAAATAATGTATTATTTAATTAAATTAAGTTAATATATTCAATTTATATTCTAAATTTTGGATAAAAACTGTTATTCTGTATCTCTATATTATTAACAACAAATCATCTAAAATGTTTAACTAATCAAAAAAATGTTTTATAAATGCATTAATATTTTTAAAAAAATACTATTAAACACTTAAAGAAGTGGGGTACAATAAAATAATTTTCGTTTAGCGCATACCTAAATAAATATTTTGTATAAAAATCTGAATTAAAAAAATCGAAGAAAAAACAAATTTTTTATGGCACTGAATTTTATCATTCTTTTTAAACTTGGCTTTTTTCAGTTAAAATTAAGTGTTTGTAATTGAACAATAAATATCATTTACTTTTACTTGTCAAATATAATTTGTAAAAACATTGAAAACCATTATTTTTGTCGACATTAAATTTAAAAAAATGTGATAAAGAAAAAACATAGTAAATGGACAGCACTTTTTATTAGTAATTTTCTTGGTGTTTATAACGATAATTTATTAAAAAATGCTGTAATCTTCATTTCTGTAACCTGGTCAGCCCCTGCATGGCTCGATCAATCTCAACTTGTAGCACTGGTTTCGGGCAGTTTGGTGCTTCCCTATATTTTCCTTTCGCCTTACGGCGGAATGCTATCTATTCGTTACGCTAAGATTAAAATATTCCGATTTTTCAAACTAATGGAGTTTCCAATTATGTTTGTAGCAATAATATCTTTTTATTTTCAATGGATATGGCTTGCTGTGTTTTCAGTTCTGCTTATGGGAAGCCAAAGTGCCCTTTATTCTCCATCAAAATACAGCCTAATTCGCGATATAGGTGGCGAAGAAGGTGTTTCATTCGGAAGCGGAGTATTCGAAATGATGGCTTTTCTCGGTATTCTTATTGGCACAGTAACTGCGTCGGTTATTTCCGATTTTTATCAGCTTTGGGTTTTGTCTGCGTTTTTTTTATTTATTGCCGGACTGGGCTATTTGACCACGATCAGAATTAAAGCAAAAGAGCTTCCTCCTGATAAAGAGATGAGAATATCACTAAATCCTGCAAAATTTATTCTGCATTCATATCGGTTTGCACATGTTACAGGCTATGTTAACAGCGCCGTTTTTGGGGCTTCAGCTTTTTGGTTATTGGGTAGTATTCTGCAAATGAACCTGGTCATTCATACAAAAAATGTTTATCATGCATCGAATACTGTTACAGGAACAATTATGGCAATAACTGCAATTGGTATTGCTACTGGCTGTTGGTCGGCCGGGAAATTACAAGGCAAAGGGGTAAATCCCGGTCTCATACTCACCGGACTGGCAGGAATGATGTTGACATTGTTAATGCTTGCTTTTCTCGAACCTCCAATTATACTTTATGGAGTAATTGTTTTTATAACAGCTTTTATGGGTGGCATTTTTCAGGTGCCAAACCTATCCATGCTTCAAAATTCCAATCTTGGACGTAAACTTGGCGATATGATAGCCTACCTAAATCTGATTACCTTTGTTTTTATTTTGGGAGGCTCTGTGCTTTTTTCAGCTTCAATGGCTTTATTTAACAATAACAGTTTTATTGTTTTTGGAGTCATTTTTACTATTTGCCTTATGGTTGCATTTTATTATATCCGTAAAGACAAAATGTTCCTGCATGAAATGTTGAAGATTATTGGCGGTAGAGTTAATTGATTGGTGAATTGATGAATTGGTGAATTGGTGATTGGTGAATTAGCTCTTGGTTCATGGTTCTTTATTCTTTGTTCTTTGTTCTTTATTCTTTGTTCTATAATAAATGAAATTAAACTTCAAAAAAACTTTCCGCGATCTGAGTTTTCAGATATTAATTGCCATGATTCTAGGAATTGTGGTTGGCCGACTTATGGGCGATTCAGCTTCAATTTTTACTCCATTAGGAACGCTTTTTATTCAATTGATAAAAATGCTCGTTGTTCCACTGGTATTTATCTCGATTGTTTCCGGGTCATCCTCACTAGGAGCTACACGATCAGCCGGACGAATCGGATTGATAACTATATTATTTGTTTTCACCACTACATTAATGGCGGTAATGCTCGCATTTGCAGGTTCGTGGATTATAAAACCCGGTGAAGGTATTCCCATTGAAACAATTCGTGCTTTTTTTCCAGAGCAAAATTATCATCCAACGCCCGATAAGCTGGATTTTTGGAGGATGATCATCGGAATCATACCTGCCAATCCAATTCAGGCTATGGCCGAAGGAAATATTTTACAAATAATCTTTTTTGGACTTTTTCTTGGTTTCGGTCTTAGTGTGCTTCCTGTGGCAACCAAACAACCTGTCATTAATGGAATCAACACTTTGCTCAATGCGCTTATCTGGTGTATCGGAAAAGTTATGCTGGTGGCTCCACTTGGGGTTTTCGGTCTTATGGCTGATGCTACAGGAACTTTTGGTTTCAACCTTATTTTGAAAGTTGGTAATCTGCTCTGGTTGAATGTGATATTATTCTTTGTCGTTTTACTGGGCTTTTATCCGTTACTTATCAAATTATTTTCGAAACAGAAAGTATATCCTTTTATCAAAGCAATGCTTCGTCCACAAATTGTTGCATTTTCTACTGCATCCTCGCTTGCAACATTACCTGTAACGCTTGAAACCTGTGAAAACGAACTGAACGTGCGCAAAGAAACAGCCGCTTTTGTTGTTCCACTTGGCGCTACAATTAATATGACCGGAAGCGCCATATATTACACTATAGTGGCTATGTTTTTCGCCCAATTGTATGGAATTCAACTTGCTTTGCCACAATATTTAGCTATTGCAATCACTTCAACTGTAGGAGCAATCGGTCAGGCAGGTGTTCCCGGTCCCACGCTTTTAGTTGTTGCAGTACTTGCGTCGGCAGGTATTCCCGTCGAAGGTTTACCCCTACTCTACGCCCTCGATCGCATTTTCGACATGATTCGCACTGTACTTAACATTACCGGCGATGCTTCTTGTGCTGTAATAGTGAATGGAAAAGTGAAAAATAATAACTAACACATTCGTAATCTTACCTGCATTTCATACTTTACATTTTCAACTTCTTATTTTAACCCCCAAAGGGGTCGAAGACCTTTTCAGTAATTAATGAAATAAAAAATTTAATTTCGTGAAATTCTTTCTAAATGCTTGTTACTTCCTCAAAAACAATGTTGTAAAACATAAAAATAAAGATTGGGATTTTAAGTAAATTCCCTACATTGCAAACCATTTTTTGATAATGATGCAAATAACTAATTTATTAATTTATTTATAATTACAAGTGTATGAAAGTATATCAATCAAACGAAATTAAAAACATTTCGGTACTTGGTAATTCCGGCTCTGGGAAAACCACTCTTGTAGAGGCTATCCTTTACGAGAGTGGTGTTATAAAACGCAGAGGCTCTATAGGAGCTCAAAACACAGTTTCTGACTACTTCCCTGTTGAAAAAGACTATGGTTATTCGGTATTTTCCACCCTCATCCAAACCGAATTTAACGACAAAAAACTCAATTTTATTGATTGCCCCGGTTCCGACGATTTTATCGGAGGAGTTGTTACCTCCCTAAGCGTAACCGACACAGCACTTTTAGTAATTAACACTCAGCATGGTGTTGAAGTAGGAACAGGAAATCACTTCCGTTATACTGAAAAACACAATAAACCGGTGGTTTTTGTGTGCAATCATCTCGACCACGAAAAAGTGGATTTTGAAAACACCATCGAACAGTTAAGAGAAAATTTTGGAAATAAAGTTGTTTTGATTCAGTACCCTGTGAATGCCGGTGTTAATTATAATGCCATGGTAGATGTACTGAAAATGAAAATGTATAAATGGAAACCTGAAGGTGGTGTACCTGAAGTAGTTGATATACCTGCCGACCAAATGAGCCATGCTCAGGAATTGCATAACATTCTGATTGAAGCTGCTGCTGAAAACGACGAAGAATTAATGGAAAAATTCTTCGAACAGGGTTCACTTTCTGAAGATGAAATGCGTGCCGGTATTCGTAAAGGTTTATTAAACCGCGATATGTTCCCCGTTGTATGCGTTTCAGCTATCAAAGATATGGGGGTTCGTCGTCTGATGGAATTTATCGGCAATGTAGCTCCAAGCGTAAATATGACTCAAAAACCTGTTACAACAGATGGTACTGAAGTTACTCCCGATGCAAATGGTCCTGCAAGTTTGTATGTTTTCAAAACCAGCATTGAACCGCATATCGGTGAAGTTTCTTACTTCAAGGTAATGAGTGGAAAAGTAAAAGAAGGTGATGACCTTTTGAATATCAGTCGCGGATCAAAAGAAAGACTAAGCCAACTTTTTGCAGTTGCCGGACAAATCAGAACTAAAGTGGACGAAATTGTTGCAGGTGATATTGGTGCAACAGTAAAATTGAAAGATACACGTACAGGAAATGTACTAAATGCAAAAGGCTGCGAATTTGATTATCCGCCGATTAAATACCCTGATCCAAAATATCGCAGAGCAATAAAAGCTGTTTCGGAAGGTGATGATGAAAAACTCAGCGAAATTCTGACCCGTATGCACGAGGAAGATCCGACTTGGATTATAGAGCAATCGAAAGAATTAAAACAAACAATTCTCTACGGACAAGGTGAATTTCATTTACGCACACTCAAATGGAGAGTTGAAAACAACGATAAAATTGCTATCGAATTTAAAGAGCCAAAAATTCCATACCGCGAAACCATTACCAAAGTAGCAAGAGCCGATTATCGTCACAAAAAACAATCAGGTGGAGCCGGTCAGTTTGGAGAGGTTCACCTTATTATCGAACCTTACTACGATGGAATGCCTGCACCTGAAATGTTTAAATTTGGTGGTCAGGAATATAAAATCAGCGTTCGCGATACCCAGGTTTACGACCTTGAATGGGGCGGTAAATTGGTGTTTATCAACAGTATTGTCGGTGGATCTATTGATGCGCGATTCCTTCCCGCTATTCTTAAAGGTATCAACGACCGCATGGAGCAAGGTCCTTTGACTGGTTCGTATGCCCGCGATGTGCGTGTAATTGTTTACGATGGTAAAATGCACCCGGTGGACTCGAATGAAATATCGTTCCGGCTTGCCGGACGTAATGCTTTTGCACAAGCATTTAAAGAAGCAGGGCCTAAACTACTTGAGCCAATTTACGATGTAGTTGTATTGGTTCCATCGGACCGAATGGGCGATGTTATGAGTGACTTACAAGGTCGTCGAGCCATGATTATGGGTATGCATAGTGAAAAAGGATTTGAAAAACTTTCAGCAAAAGTACCTTTGAAAGAACTTAGCAGCTATTCAACTACTTTAAGTTCACTTACCGGTGGACGTGCTTCATTCACCATGAAGTTCGCAAGTTACGAACTTGTTCCTGCTGACATTCAGGATAAACTGCTAAAAGAATACGAAGCAACCAAGAAAGAGGAGGAGTAGTTTT
>CAZDSY010000081.1:0-3320 GCA_964508285.1 uncultured Paludibacter sp. | reverse complement strand
ACAAGTTTTTGTTTGCCTGTGTAGAAAGGATGTGAAGTATTCGATATTTCGAGTTTTACGACCGGATATGATACTCCGTCAATTTCAATGGTTTCTTTCGTGTTCACTGTTGAACGTGAAAAAAATGTATCGCCGTTCGACATATCTTTAAATACGACCGTACGATAGTTTTCTGGGTGAATTCCGCTTTTCATATCTGTATTTTAATTTATTTTCCTCTGATTTTTAATTTTGGCTTGCAAAGGTACTAATTTTCATTGAATATACAATCATTGTTGATAAAAATCTTTTTTAGCTAAATTTATAGTACTGAATCATGTAGTTTTATTATCAGAATTTATTCAAAACTTAGCAAAACAAATTTTAATCCATTTATTAATCAAATTATTCACTTTGGACTCGATGATTCTTGTGACGACAATTAAAAGCTTTTCGTTATATACTAAAAATTACTTTAGGGCAACTTGGTATTTTTAGTGCCTTAGTGGTAAATTATTTAAACAAAAAAGTCATTTTCAATTATCGTGAACCAAGATATAACAAAACCATTCCAAGCATCACACCAATTAAATCGAGCATTTTAAGTTTCATATTTTTATCGTGCAACACTAAACCTCCAAAAATAAACGGGACAATCACGCCGGAGCGTCGTATAGTTGCTACAACCGAAATCATCGAATCGGGTATGCTAAGAGCATAAAAATAGGCAAAATCGGCTGAAAGCAACAACAATGAAATAAACACAATAGACCAACGGAAACTGAATGGTGTGGTACGCTTACGTGTTGGATACCAAAGTAAGAGGGTGATAACCGACATGATAATTGCCTGATAGTATGTGTAATAAACAAGTACACTCATGTGATTGATACTTTTCAGCAAATACTTATCGTACAAACCACTCACAGCTCCGGTTAAAGTAGCAATAATTATAAACCACAACCATTTACTCTTTGTCATTGAATAACCTTCGTGCTTGCCGGCAAACGAAAAAAGTAAAAACGACACCATAGTTACGATCACTCCGGCTGTTTGAAACCCGTTTAATTTCTCTCCAAAGATTAATACCCCACCCAGAACTACCCATACAGGTTGTGTGGATTTAATGGGAGAAGCAATAGTAATAGGTAAATGTTTAATAGCAAAATACGCAAAAAGCCATGATGTTAGCACTATCACTGCTTTGAGAATGAGCAATAAATGGGTTTGAAAATCGATAGAAGGTAAATAAACTGATGTATCATTAAGTAAACCTGTAAAGCAAGAAAGTATTACAAACGGTAAAAGTAAAATACATGATATAATCACTGAACTAAAAAGAACAGGTATTACTGCATTATTTTGTAACGATATTTTTTTACTTACATCGTACGAACCGAGGAGTAAAGCAGAAATAAAAGAGAGTATAAGCCACATGATTTTGCTTTGTTATTGTGAACTTCGTTGAAATGAACTACGTTAAATGTACTTTGTTGATTTAAATTTACGTTATAAATACTTCGGGCGGATAATTTATTTGTGTCAGGAATAAACCTTTTGCAGGCAGTGAAGTTCCTGCTTTACATCTGTCTTTCAGTTCTATCACCTTTCGGAATTCTTCTAAAGTCATTTTTCCTTTTCCTACTTCAAGCAAAGTGCCCGTAATGGCGCGTACCATGTTGCGAAGAAAACGGTCAGCTTCGATTATAAAAACCGCAGCATTTTCATTCCAACTCCATTCGGCTTTCATAATTTTGCAATTATTGGTTTTTACATCGGTATGCAGTTTGCTGAAACTTGTAAAATCGGTGTATTCTTTCAGAATTTCAGCAGCTTTATTCATCAAGTTAAAATCAGGCACACTATAAAGTCGCACAGCAAAGTCATGCCTGAAAACATCTTTGTTTAATACTACATGATATTCGTAGGTGCGTGAAATGGCGTCGAACCTTGCATGTGCTTCGGGTTGTACTTCCACAATTTTTGAAACTGCAATATCATTCGGAAGTAAACTATTTAACTTTAAAATAAATGTATTTAAATCATTTATTGGATTTGCAACATCGAAATGTGCAACCATTAGACGAGCATGAACACCTGTATCGGTACGACCGGCTCCTGTAATTGGAATTTTAATTCTCAAAATGGTCGAGAGTGCCTTTTCAAGCACTTCCTGCACTGAAACACCGTTAGGTTGTATCTGCCAACCGTGATAAGCTGTTCCTTTGTAAGAGAGAAATATGAAGTAACGTTTTTTCACACTGCAAAAGTACTATGAATTAAACGAGTATTCAAATTTTTTCACTTTTTGAAATAAAATCTTCGGAAAATATAAAATATTAGCTACAGCTTCGTTAAAATTTTCAACTCAACTTTTTTATGAAAATCTGCATGGTCCGATTCTCTGATTATGTGTTTTGAAATAGAATAACGTGCAACTCAAAAAAAAAGACCGGATATTATTTGTTCTCCGGTCTGTATTTAAAAATGATCATTTTTAATCAAGAAAATAATTTTTCAATGCGTTCGGCATAAAACGCTTCGATAATGTTACGCTTGAGTTTTAGTGTAGGCGAAAGGAATCCGTTTTGCGGTGTCCACTCTTCGGCAACAAGTTGATAACGTTTAATTTGCTCGTAATCGCCAAATAATTGATTGTACTTTTTCACTTCTTCGGCAAAGCGTTTTACTACAACCGGATGTTCAATCATTTCTTTGTTGCTGGTATATTCAATTTTATGTTTACCGCACCACGATTTGAGATAAACAAAATCAGGTGAAATAAGTGCTGCTGCAAATTTTTTATTTTCACCCACCACTATCATCTGGTCGATAAATGGTGATTCAGTAAATTTAGATTCTATAGCCTGTGGATTTACATATTTTCCAAACGAAGTTTTAAAAATACTTTTGAGTCGTCCGGTAATTATCAACTGACCTTCAGGAGTAAATTTTCCGGTGTCGCCGGTATGAAACCAACCGTCGGCATCAATCACATTTGCTGTGAGTTCAGGGTCTTTGTAATAACCCATCATTATATTATGTCCGCGGCAAAGTATTTCATCTCTTTCCCCTAATTTCACTTCAACACCCGGCAGTGGAGGACCTACGGTTCCAAACTTCCGCCCGTTTTTACCACGCTGACTCACAGCAATTACAGGCGAAGTTTCGCTCAGTCCGTAACCTTCGAAAACCGGCATACCAATGGCTGAGAAAAATGAGCCCATGTGTGGTTGAAGGGCAGAACCGCCTGAAACCACAATATCAAAGTTGCCTCCTATCCGTTCCCGCCATTTTGAATAAATAAGTTTATCGGCAATTTTCAATTTAAATTTATACCA
>CAZDSY010000080.1:0-14781 GCA_964508285.1 uncultured Paludibacter sp. | reverse complement strand
TCATTATTTATAAATATTTATTAATCCGGCAACTTCCACAGCAGGATCACGTGCCATACTGCTTGCTTGCCGGGGATTTTCCGGAAAGAATGAATTTACTTTTTGGGGTCTTCGCAAAGTTCGGTAAGTACGCCAAATGTAGATTTTGGATGAAGAAAGCCAATATTTAAGCCTTCGGCACCTTTACGCGGAGCTTTATCGATAAGGGTAACACCTTTTTCGGCCATAGAGTCGAGCGCTCCTTGTAAACCTTCCACTGCAAATGCAATATGGTGGATGCCTTCACCTTTTTTTTCTATAAATTTTCCAACTGGACCTTCGGGATCAGTTGATTCGAGTAATTCTATTTTGGTTTGTCCAATTTTGAAAAAAGCAGTTTTAACTTTTTGTTCAGCAACTTCTTCGATTGCATAACATTTAAGACCTAAAATTTCTTCGTAAAACGGAATGGCTGTTTCAAGACTTTTTACTGCAATGCCCAAGTGCTCGATGTGCGTTAAGTTCATAATTATTTTATTGAAATTTTTAATTTTTGATTAAAGAAAAAAGTAATTTTAAATTGTTTATTAATAAGGTTTCAGATAAAAATCGTTGTTATTAAAGAAAAATTTCTCTATTTTTGAAATCAGCCGCAAAATTACTACAAATTATTCTAATTATCAAGTAAATAAATATATTTTTTCACAAAATATACTATTTGTTGATTATCAGATTAATAAGTTTTTTTTTGATTTTTTTCAAAAAAAATTATTTTCAATTTATGCACAAATTTTATAAAAATGTGAAAATAGATTGGTGTGCTTATAATTTAATAAGTTCTAATGTAGTATAACTGATTCTTATTTATGCTATCTTTTTTGTTTAAAATTATCGGGATGTTCTTAACGTAGGTAGAATTAGAATCAGTGGTGAATTAAATATTTTGTTTTAAGAGAGAAAGAATTTTTCAAAATAAATTTTACAATCATTTATTCTGATTAAATCTCATATTTTAAATAGTTTTTAATCGACAAAACTGAGCATATTATATTACAATAAGTTGTTTATAAAACAGTTTTTGATATTTTCAATAGTAAAAGATATAGTTGCTTTTATTTCTTTTTCTTTTTTTCTTCAATTACTGAGACCAGAATGGAAACTGTAAGAGCCACTATTATGACTCCAAGTGAAACAAAGGTACTGATATTTACACCATAATCGAATTGATGTGAAAGTTCGTTGATAGACATTTTTAACCCAATAAATGAAAGGATAAAAGCGAGTGCATATTTCAGATATTTAAAATACTGCATAACTCCGTTCAGAGCGAAATAAAGTGACCGTAAACCAAGAATAGCAAAAATATTCGAAGTATACACAATAAATGGATCTTTTGATACTGCCAATACCGCTGGGATAGAATCGATGGCAAAAATAAGATCTGAGGCTTCAATCAAAAGTAATACAATAAAAAAATGTGTGGCATAAAGCGTTTTTTCCTTACGTACAAAAAAAGTAGTGTGCGATGTTTCTTCACTTATGGGCATGATTTTCCGGAGAATCTTCACCGCAAAGTTATTATTGGGATCGAAACTTTTTTCATCGTCCTTTTCGAAAAGCATATGAACTCCGGTGTACACAAGAAAAGCTCCGAATACATACATTACCCATGTAAAACGCTCTATAAGAGCTACACCTGCAAATATAAAGATGGCACGCATCACTATGGCGCCGATAATTCCCCAAAAAAGTATGCGGTGTTGGTATTTGGGATGAATCCCAAAAAATCCGAAGATCAACAAAAATACAAACAAATTATCCACACTTAGCGATTTTTCAATCAGATAGCCGGTGAAAAACTCAAGTGCCTTTTGTTTGGCAACAGCTTCGCCCCAGTAAAAATCACCTACAAAATAAACACACACATTGAACAGTAACGCAAGTCCAATCCAGAATGCGCTCCAGTAAAGCGCCGGTTTAACTTTAATTTCCTCGTCCTGTTTGTGAAAAACCTTCAAGTCTAAAAAAAGCATAACAACCACAAAAACTACAAAACCAATCCAAAAACCAATACCTACTTCCATCTAACCGTATAATTGATAAAAAATCACATAAAACTTAATGAAGAAATTTGATGATAAATACTGCTCACTAATCCGGTAAAAACAATCATAATCAGGCACATAACAAGACTGATACGTGCGGGAAGATCTGTTTTAATGTGCTCTACAGGTTGATCGCTATTATTCAGGAACATTGCCTTAACAATTAGCAGATAATAATAAAGTGATATCACAGTATTTATCAAAGCGATAAAAACAAGCACATAGTAACCTTGCTCAGTTGCTGCAGCAAAGATAAAAAATTTGCTGAAGAAGCCTGCAAAAGGTGGAATGCCGGCAAGTGAGAAAAGTGCGAACATCATTATCGCGCTTAGTCGAGGATTGGTTTGATATAATCCGTTATAATCACTGATATTAACTTTATCGGTACGGTTTTCAATAACAGAAATGACACCGAATATTGCAAGGTTTGAGAACATATACACCAGAATATAATAAACCATTGAACTCATACCTGTAGCACTGGCACTTATTACACCAAGCAGAAGATATCCAGCCTGAGAAATAGACGAATAAGCCATAAAACGTTTAATGTTTTTCTGGCGAATGGCAAAGATATTGGCTAGGGTAATACTGATTATAATAAGTCCGTAAAGTATGGGCTGCCATTCAACTTTAAGATTTACAAATACTTTTGTGAAAATAGTGAACAAAACAAACACTGCTGATCCTTTGGAAATTACAGAAAGATATCCGGTTATACCGGTGGGTGCACCTTCATACACATCGGGAGTCCACAAATGAAAAGGTACAAGTGATATTTTAAAAAACAGACCAATAGAAAAGAAAACCATGGCCATGATATATATAGGGTTGTGTGTAATCATTACTGATAAATCATCAAAGTATAAAGTGCCAGCCGCACCGTAAATCATTGAAATACCATACAATGATATACCCGATGCAAAAACGGTTGAAAGTATGAACTTTGCTCCTGCTTCGGCCGATTTATGATTGTATTTATTAAAAGCCACTAGCGTAGCCATCGGTATTGAAGCTGTTTCGATACCAATAAAGAATAAAAGGAAATGCCCGGCTGACATCATTAGGTAAAGTCCGAGTAATGTACAAAGTGTAAGAAAATAAAATTCTCCCCTACGAATAATTACTGAATCATCGTGCAACCATTTGTCGGCCTGAAGAAAAATGATAATAGTACCTATATTTAAAATGGTTTTGATATAAGTCAGTATTGGAAAATACTGGAACATACCGCCGGCTACTTCGAAATGCGGTTTTGGGAAAGCATTTATCACTGTATGAACAGTTAACAGTACAATGGACAGAGGTTGAATGAAGCGACTACTTTTCTCAGAAGCAAAAATATCGTTTATCAGAATAATAACAATGATTGCAAGCAGCGAAAGTTCATCGTGTAATTGTAGAAATGCAGAATAATTCATATTGGAAATCTATATCTGGTTCAAATTGTTTATAGAACAGCCATTAGTTTATTAACCACTGGTAGAAGACTGAATTGAATCATGTCGGAAATCCAGAAAGGAACCGAACCTAGTGCAAAAATTGCAATGATAAGTGTAACTACAGAAATTCTTTCCCACCAGGAAGCATCAGTAAGTTGGGTATGATGCGAATCCAGTATTTTTCCATACAGAATTTTTCCAACCACCCTTAAAATATAAACAGCAGTAATTACAATTGAAGATGCAGCTACAATGGTAAGCACACGGTGGAAAATGTCGGTATCATGAAATGCTCCAACAAAAATGGTCATTTCAGCTACAAAACCACTTAGTCCCGGAAGTCCAAGGGATGCCAAACCCGCAATAACATAGCTTACGCCTAAGAATGGCAAAACTTTCATCAGACCACCCATTTCGGTAATTAACCTCGTATGTGTGCGACCGTAAATCATTCCTATCAGAGCAAAGAAAAGTGCTGTCATCAAACCATGGGATAGCATTTGCATTACAGCTCCAGTCATGGCTGTTTCGTTCATCATCAGAATAGCAAATAAAACAAGTCCACAGTGGCTAACCGACGAATAAGCGTTAATATATTTCAAATCGGTTTGAACTACAGCCGAGAATGCACCATAAACTACACTGATACCGGTGAGGATAAGAAAAATCCAAGCCTGCTCGTGAGCCGCCTCGGGCATCAGATACATAGCAACTCTGAATGCACCATAACCTCCAAGCTTCATTAATACACCGGCATGAAGCATCGATACTGCTGTAGGTGCTGAAGCATGACCATCGGGCGACCATGTGTGGAAAGGGAAAAGTGCACCAAGCACACCAAAGCCCATAAATGTCAACGGGAAAAGATAGCGTTGCGCTTCCAAAGGTATATGACGTTGCGCTATTTCTAACAAATTCATGGTTTCGCCACCTGAAAAATAGTAAATACCGAGAATACCAACCAGTAAAAGTGCCGATCCACCCATCAACATTAAAGTTAGTTTCATGGCCGAATATTCCTTTTTACCTGTTCCCCAGATGCCTATTAACAAGTACATAGGTATGAGCGCAATTTCATAAAACATAAACATGCTGAAAAGATCTATGGTAATGAAAAACCCATAAACACCGACCGAAAGAAGCCAGAACCATAGAAAAAATTCACGTGGAAGCGGGTCTATTCGCCACGAAGCAAACACACCTGTAAAAACGATAATGGAAGTCAGCAGAAGCATGGTTACCGAAATTCCATCTACACCTACCGAGTAATGAATATTGAATGCTTCGTACCATAGTATGTCTGCTCTGAAAAGCATTTGTGCGTCGTTACCTGAAGCTCTTTCTCCCAAATACATCCAAGTTAAAATAACTGAAAGTATTAACAAAGCAGATGCCCCGGTAGCTGCTATGAGGTTAATAAGACTGCGTTTACGTGCAAAATAAAGCGTAAACAGTATTATTATCGGAATAAGTACAAAAATTGAGAGGAAATTCATATAAATTCAGTTATTAACTTGTCATTGATTTTTTAGATAAACATTGCCAGCGCTGTAATAATAAGTGTGCCGAGTAAAATGGCTAAAGCATAGTGCTGAACTTTACCACTTTGCAGGAACCGAATGCGAGCAGATGTCCATTGTGTAATGCTTGCCAAACCATTCATGGTAGCGTCAATTACATGACGGTCGAACCATGCTACGGGTGTCGATATTCGGTTGAAAATGATTTTTTTTGTTACAAACAAATATATTTCATCAATATAGAAGCGATTATAAGCTGCTTTATGTAAACTACCCAATGCAGTAATCATTTTCGTTGGTAAAGAATTTTCTTTTCGATAAAGTATGGTAGCAAGCAAAATTCCTGTTACAGCAATTCCAACACTGATAGTAGCTATCATCGGATCGAGATGAATATGGTAAGGAGCACCGTCGCTTGATACAAATTCACCGAAAGGAATTAAGCCTGCAAATACAGTGATTAATGCCAGTATCATCAAAGGAAATAACATTGCAAAAGACGATTCATGCGGTGTGTGTCCATGCTCAACTTTTACTTCTTTTCCCCAGAAAATGTTATAATAAAGTCTGAACATGTAAAATGCGGTAAGACCGGCAGTAGCACTCATAACAATACCAAGCACCGGACTGAAATGCATTGTGGCAGTCAGAATTTCATCTTTACTGAAGAATCCTGAGAATGGAGGAATTCCTGCAATGGCCAAACAGGCTATAAGGAAAGTCCAGTGTGTTACAGGCATATATTTCCGTAAACCGCCCATTTGACTCATTTCATTACTGTGAACGGCGTGAATAATTGAACCTGCGCCAAGGAACAACAATGCTTTGAACATGGCATGGGTAAACAGATGGAACATTGAAGCCATATATCCGGTTCCTTGGTGACCTCCGAGTCCTGAAACTCCTAACCCTACTATCATAAAACCAATCTGTGATATCGTAGAAAAAGCGAGAACACGTTTTATGTCGGTTTGTACTAAAGCTATTGTAGCAGCAAAAAGCGATGTAAATGCACCCACGTAAGCAATTCCATGAAGTACTTCGGGAGTGTAAATGTAATATACCGGAAACATTCTTGCTACCATATAAACACCGGCTACAACCATAGTGGCAGCATGGATTAGAGCCGATACAGGTGTGGGGCCTTCCATCGCATCAGGAAGCCAAATGTGCAGTGGAAACATGGCCGATTTTCCGGCACCTCCAATAAAAATCAGCGCCATTGCCCAGCTAAGTGCCGATACGCCCAAAAAAGTTGCTCCGCTGAATGATGCAAATACATTGGCATCGCATGATGTCAGAATGTTAAAATCAAATGTTTTTGTGTAGAATGATAATATAAGAATGCCAATAAGAAATCCAAGGTCGGCAAAGCGGGTTACAATAAATGCTTTCTTTGATGCGGCAACAGCTTCGGGTTTTGTGTAATAAAAACCAATCAGAAGGTACGACGAAACGCCCACAAGTTCCCAAAATATATACATTTGGAAAATGTTGGTGGCTACTACCAATCCGAGCATAGAAAATGTAAATAACGATAAAAAGGCATAATAACGTTCGAATCCTTTTTCGCCTTTCATATATGCAAGACTGTAAATATGAACCATAAAAGATATAGTAGATATCACCACGAGCATCATTACTGATATAGGGTCGAGCAGTATGCCCAAATTTATATGTAGTGAATTGTTAAATTTTAACCAAACTACATCAAACGCTGTGATTTTATGGTACACTCCACTGATATCAGCAATGCTGAAATATTGCAAGGCTGTATAATATGATAATAATGCCACAATTCCAAGCACAAGAGAGCCTATCGTACCTGCTACACGTGGTTTCCATTTTGTATCCATGAGTCCAAGTACTATAAAACTCATCAACGGTAATATTAGTATGAATAGCGTATATTCCATATTATGTGTTATTCTGATTTACAATTTTGATATTTACAATCCACAAAATTTGTCTCGCTTTAGCGGAGCGGACAAGTTATAAAATTGCATTTGTCGGATGTTTATGCATTGAAATTGTTTTTTATAAAAGTTGTTTTATTTTTTCGGGAATCAGCCCGTATTTTTCTATTCTTCTTTCGTGTCCTGTAGTTTCGGTTCTTGTAGTTCCTGTAAGCTGTCCACTTCCACATTGTTGAGGTTGCGGTAAATATTTATTACAATCGCAATTGCTACTGCAGTTTCGCAGGCTGAAATGGCTATAGTAAACAGTGTAAAGAAAAAACCTTCATAATGTTCGGGGTACAGGTAGCGGTTGAATGCCGCAAAGTTTATATCCGCTGAGTTTAATATTAACTCAATGGAAATTAGCACCATTAAGAGGTTTTTGCGGGAAAGAAAACCGTAAATACCGGCAAAAAACATAACCAGACTCACAAAAATGTACGCTTCAAGAGGTACAATGCCCGAAGTGAAATTTGCAAAAATAGATCCCATTAAATTATTGAGTATTTTATTGTAAAAGTTGTCCGCTATGGCGGATTGTAAATTTTTTATCTTTTCCTGGCTATCATAATTGCTCCTACAATACAAGCCAGCAGTAATACGCTGATAGATTCGAACGGGAGAATGTATTGAAATTTATCACTTCCCATAAGGGTAATGCCCAATTCTTTCATTGAAATTTCTCCACCCGACATATAATGATACATTTTTTTAACATTTTTGAAAATTATCAGCCCACAAAAAATAATACCTGCAACAGAAAGAAACAGAGCCATAAAACGTTGTTTTATAGGTTCTTGAGTTATTTTTTCGCCGGGTTTTTGAGTAAGCAGAATAGCAAAAATAAACAGTACCATGATACCACCAGCATATACCGCCGTTTGTACAGCAAAAAGGTAATGATAGCCTAATAATAAGTAAAGTCCAGCTGTGGACAGCAACACAAACAACAGGTAGGTAGCGGACCGAATAAGCCGTTTTGAACTCACAGCCATCACTGAAAATACGGTTACAATTACTGCAAGAATATAAAATATAATTTGTTCTGCCATAAATTTTTAATGAGATAATATTTTTTGTTATCGGTTCTGTTCTGCTTTTGTTTCTGTTTGTGAGGAAACAGGTCGTGGTTTCTTTTCTCTTAGTTTCGAACCTTCATGGTTCAATTGTTTTACAAGTTTAGCACGCGTAAAAGTAGCATTTTCAAAATTATTCGAAAAAATAATGGCATCTGAGGGACAAGTTATTACGCATAGATTGCAAAAGGTACACGTTCCTAGGTCGTAAATATATTTGTCCAGCACTTTTTTCTTTTTTCCATCGGGTGTTTCGTTAATTACTGAAATTACTTTTATCGTACCGTTTGGACAGTTCATTTCACAGACTCCACAGGCTGTACAGGCATGTTCGTTGTTTTCATCATGGGGCATTATAAGTTCAGCTCTGAAACGTTCCGATATTACGAGCGTGTCCCTGTTTTCGGGATACTGTCGTGTTACTTTTTTAGTCCATAATTCTTTCCATGTTACCGAAAGGCCGGTCAGAAGAGATTTTATTCCGCCGAACAAATCGTTCAAGTATTGTGAAAACGTTCTTCTCATCTTTTTTAATTAAAATATATCAGTAAGTGTAAGACCTGATAATACCAGAAAAACCATGATTAATAAATTTACCAGATTTATTGGCAATAGATATTTCCATTCAAGGTTGAGTAATTGGTCGATGCGCAAACGGGGGAATGACCAGCGAACCCATAAACTGAGGAAGATTAACACTCCAACTTTTCCAAAAAACCAAATGTATGATGGTATGTACCACATTATTTGATTAAAACCTTCCCAACCTGAAATTTGTAAAGGTAACCAACCTCCAAGAAAAACTGTTGCAGCTATTGCGGCAATAATGAACATATTAAGATATTCTGCCAAATAGAAAAAACCGAATTGCAGTCCCGAATATTCTGTGTGATAACCTGCAGTAAGTTCCGATTCAGCTTCGGGAAGGTCGAAAGGACCACGGTTAGTTTCGGCATGTCCCGAAATAAGGTAAATGACGAAAGCTACCAACGATGAAATATGCCCATTAAAAATATTCCAGCAATTAGTTTGTACTTCTATCATTTTGCTTAACTGCATTGTACCGGAAAGAATTACCATTGTCATAAGTGCAAAACCTGCTGAAAGTTCATAACTCACAAACTGAGCTCCACTGCGCATAGCGCCAATCATCGAGTACTTGTTGTTACTCGACCAACCGGCAAGTAATACACCAATAATTCCAAGAGATGATACTGCAATTACATAGAAAACGCCAATATTGAATTCAACAGCCTGAAGTCCCTTTCCAAATGGTATAGCACCGAAAGTCATCATCGATGCCACAATCATGAAAAAAGGCGCTGTGTAAAACAGAAACTTATCTATGCGATTGATGTGGATAATTTCCTTGATAAGTATTTTCATAACATCAGCCACCGTTTGAAAAATACCATAAAGACCTACACGATTAGGACCGATGCGTGCCTGAAAAAAAGCAGTAATTTTTCGTTCTACGTAAATCAGTATCATAGCTATCACAGCGTATGCAGCAAGTAAAGCTACTGCCACCAGTACCAACTCAATGATTAAGACCCAAAAATTGGGTAGTACCGATCGTAATGCCGAATCAATCCATTCGATAAGCCCTGTTAGCTCCAAAGGTTGAATGTATTTTTGTTGCATATATATTTATGTCTTTTTTTTGTTTATCTGTAATTGGTAAATTCGTTGATTAGTGATTGGTGATTGATTGGTGGATTTGTGATTAGTGACTGGTGGATTGGAAAATTGCTTTCAATTTTTTATTGTAATATATCAGTATTATCTGTTGTTAATTTTCAACTCTCCACTGTCCACTCACCATTCTCCACTGTCCACTCTCCAGTTTTTTATCTGTCGATATCCGGAATCACATAATCCATCGAACCTCCAATTCCTATAAAATCAGAAATTTTCTCGTTTTTGCAAATCAATGGCATAACCGATACAAGTGCCATCGATGGCGAACGGAATTTCAATCTGTAGGGTGTTTTTTCTCCACGACTTTCGATGTACACACCAAAAAGTCCTTTTCCTGCTTCCACACTCTGATAATATTCACCTTCAGGAAGTTTGATAATCGCCTTTGTTTTAGCACAAAATTCTCCTACAGGTATATTGTCGATCAGTTGTTCGATAATGTGCAGCGATTCCTCAATTTCGTCGAGTCTGTTCATGTAGCGGGCATAGGAATCGCCTTCAGTGCGTATTATTTCGCGGAATTCCACTTTATCGTAAAGTGCATACGGATTATACTTACGCACATCACACGACCATCCTGAAGCTCTTCCTGCAGGACCGGTTACGGCATAACTTATAGCGTCTTGCCGACTTAACATTCCTACCTTTTTCATACGTCCCACTGCTATGACATTGTGTGAGAAGAAACGGTCGTATTCTTTCAGTTTTTCGCGCATATAAGGTATAAAGCTTTTTACATCTTTCTGAAAATCATCATATATATCGAACATTACACCTCCCACTACATTTTGGTTAATGATAAGTCGACCACCACAAATTTTTTCGAAAATGTCGAGAATGATTTCACGTTCACGCATTCCATAAATAAAGGCAGTAGTAGCGCCAAGGTCGTTGGTGTGCGCCGACCATGCAAGTAAGTGTGAGTCGATACGGTTCAACTCGTCCATGATTGTGCGAATATACTGAGCACGTTCTGGAACTTCTATACCCGCTGCTTTTTCTACACACATGCATAATGCATGACGGTTTATATTTGCCGATAGATAATCGAGTCTGTCTGTGAAATGCAGTATTTGTGGATAAGTGAGGTTTTCACTTAGTTTTTCTATACCTCGATGAATATATCCGCTGTGTACATCAATTTTTTTTACCGTTTCACCATCGAGTGAAGTGCGAAAGTGCATAACTCCATGTGTAGATGGATGTTGAGGGCCAATATTTATAATGTAATCGTCATTATCGAAGATTTTGATGATTTCTTCTACCAGTTTTCCATCGGCTGTTTCACGAATAATTGGAGCTGTGTCCACTATTTCGCGACTTTCCAACGAAACAGGATTTATTTGGGGATTCGGATCGTAGTCTTTACGTAGAGGAAAACCATTCCAGTCCTGATGAAGAAAAAACTTACGCATGTCAGGGTTGTTGATAAATCGTATTCCAAGCAGTGCGTAAATTTCACGTTCGTTGAACTGTGCTGTTTCGTAGAAGTCGGTAACAGTGTAAAGCAGAGGGTTTTGTCGGTCAGTAGTGCCGGTTTTGAGTGTAATATCGTTGCCGGGGAATAAGGAAGAGGAAAGAATGTATGTTACTGTGAGCATTTCCCCTTCGTCTGTGCCAATCATATATTTCAGATAATCAAAGGGATGATTGCTTAATTGGTAAAGTTGTGAAATTACATTGCGCAGTTTTTGGGGCGATACTGTGATTGTAAGAATTTCTTTGTCTTCTATTTGCTGGTCAGGGAACTTCTCTCTGATCAGTTTTTTTATATTTTCCATAACAAATCCTGTTACGTTCAATTTTTATTTTTTTGTTTTACCTGCTTTAAGAAACTGTTCGGTCTTTATTTTACGTTGTAATTGCAATAATCCGTAAAAAAGAGCTTCAGGGCGGGGAGGACATCCTGGTACATATACGTCAACAGGGAAAATTTCGTCAACACCTTTCACTACATGATAAGAATCGATAAAAGGCCCACCAGAAATAGCACAACCTCCCATGGCAAGCACATATTTTGGCTCAGCCATCTGATCGTATATTCTCTTTAGTAGAGGCGCCATTTTATGTACAATAGTACCTGCCACTACCATAAGATCTGCCTGACGTGGACTGTTGCGCGTAACTTCCATTCCAAAGCGCGAAATATCGTGATGTGCTGCAGCTGCCGACATAAATTCGATTCCACAACAACTTGTTGCAAAAATCAAGGGCCACAATGAGTTGGAACGACCCCAGTTAATCATATCGTCGATGTTGGAAAGTACCACATTAACACCTTGTGATTTAAGTTCAGCAAGTTTTTTCTCGAGATATTCGTTTTCGTTGAACTCTTCGTTAGGAATGCCTTTTATTTTTATTTTTTTTATTTCCATCTCAAAACTTCTTTCCTCCAGGCATAGGCAAGACCCAAACCTAAAATTATTATAAAAAATAAAATACTCGATAAAGCCGGTTTACCCAACTCGCGTACGACGGTTGACCATGGGAATAAAAAAGCAGCTTCTACATCGAATAGTAAATAAAGAATAGCGTATAAGTAATAGCCTGCTTTAAACTGCATCCATGAAGTTCCGTGTGTAGGGATACCACATTCGTAGGGTTCTCCTTTTTGGGGATTAAATGATTTTGGAGAAAGTAGAATTGCCAGTCCAAGCCCGGCTACAACAAGAATGATTCCTGCTAAAAAAACAGTTAGAAATAGTGAAGAACTACTCATATGAAATTTTTGAAAAAAACGCTGCAAAGGAAATGCTTTTTTTTCAAAACAATTATTTTTTTTCCAAAAAAAAATGATTAAAGTGAAAGATTTAAACTATTTAAAATGATTTAATTTTATATGTGCTTGTAAAACAATGAATTAATTTCGTTTTATCTGTTTTTTCAATATATGACTATTAATTTATTAACAAAATATAGTATAATAACTATATATCAATAAAATAAGCAATATATTTTAACAATGTAAAGCTAAATCTTATATTGTTGAATAAAATGTCAGAATAATAAATTAATCAAAAATAAAATGATAATATGAATTGATTCAACTTTCGCATGTATTTAATTGCTTGAATTACTGATTAATGCTATATTATGTATGTTGAATATCATATGGTTTTACAAACGTATGTTTTCTATATTTTCGATGTTTTACCTCACCTCTAGTCCCTCTACACCTCTATCGTCCTTTGGGCACTTTCTCCGCAATGATAAAGAAAAAGGAATAATAATTTTAAGAGGGAAGCGGATTATCGCAAGTAGAAAATTTATCGCATATATTTATATATTTCAAATTCAGGTGCATACACTAACGAAAGTTGAATAAATTGAAAACTTTGGGTTTATTATGGCTATCAACCCTCGTTTTACGAAGGAATTAATGTGAAAGATGTGCGTTATCGATGTGGTGCAAAACTTGCATAAAACGATAATATCAAAGCTGATTTTATTGCCGGCATTCCCGACTCCGGTGTAGGTCATGCAATGGGTTACAGTCATGCAACAGGACTTCCACTCAAAAGACCCTACACAAAATATACGCCAAACTGGCCTCGCAGTTTCATGCCGCAAAGTCAGGATATGAGAGATTTGGTTGCGAAAATGAAACTGATACCAAACAAGGCGGTTATCAACAATAAAAGTGGTGTTTTTCTCGACGATTCCATTGTGCGCGGAACATAACTGAAAGATAATGTCCGCGATTTACACGATGCCGGCATTAAGGAAGTAAATATGCGCACTGCCTGTCCGCCGCTTACGTTTCCCTGCGAGTTTCGGAATTTCAGCCGTTCACGTTCAACCCTCGATTTGGCTACCACAAAGCCGTTCAGCAAATTGAAGGACATACCAATGTGGATATGAAAGAATACTCCGACCCCGATAGTGAAAAATACAAACAAATGGTAGAAGTTATTCGCAAAGATCTCGATTTAACAAGTCTTGTTTACCAGCGTTTGGAGGATTTGGTTGAAGCAATAGGTTTGCCCAAAGAAAAACTTTGTACGCATTGTTGGGACGGAACGGGGTGTTTCTAAATCCGATGTACTAAGTTGATAGTTGATAGTTGACAGTTGAAACGCTGAAACCCGACCTTGTAAGTAAAAACTATCTTCCTTCGTTTTCTTTATGAAACTTTTTGATGAAAATTGTTATTGTCAGTAGCGAAACTATAGTGGAAAGTCCATCGGAGGCTGATAATGAAGCCCATGCTCCGTTTAAACCAAAAATTCCGGGCAAAATCAGCAAACAGGGAATCATAAAAATAAACTGACGGGTCAGGCTGAGAAAAATGGCAATTTTTGCCTTACCAATGGATTGAAAGAAATTTGCCACAACAATTTGGAACCCAACCACAGGAAACATTAAAACCGTAATTCGTAAGCCGTTGGCTGCAATATGTTTTAATTCCTCATCAGTGCTGAAAACCGAAACAACTGCATGGGGAAATAACATAAAAATAAGAAACCCGCTTACTGTAATAATTGTAGCAATAATTGCGCTTTGTTTTAGCGTTGCAAACATTCTGCTGTAAAGTTTCGCACCGAAATTGTATCCTACTATTGGTTGTGTACCCTGGTTTAACCCAATTATAAGCATTAGTATCAGAATAAGGAGACTGTTTAAAATACCGTAAGCTCCCACCGCAAGATCCCCGCCATGTTTCAGTAAAGTGGTGTTAATAATAATTATAACCAAACTTGCAGCAATCTGCATACTGAATGGCGACATTCCAATACTCACAATGGAATAAATAATTTTCCGGTCAAGTTTAAAATTCTTTTTGCGCAACACAATATTGGTGTTTTTTCCCAAAAAATGAGAAACATTCCAGATACTGCCAATAAAATAGGATATCACTGTGGCAATAGCAGCGCCCTGAATTCCCATATCAAGTATAAAAATGAATACAGGATCGAGAATTACATTAAGCAACGCGGCTACTACTATGGAATGCATGGCTCTTTTAGGGTGACCGGATGCTCTGATAATATTATTCATGC
>CAZDSY010000079.1:0-14848 GCA_964508285.1 uncultured Paludibacter sp. | reverse complement strand
CGTTTAATAACGTCAAAAGGTGATGAAGCAGTTTACTCTACCATGAATTCATACAACTATATATATGTGAAAGGCGAAAAAGTATATTCTTCGTCTCTTTACAATATGGGTGTTTCCGCAAAAGTTCCTCAACTTACATTATTGGGAAACTGGTCGAATGGACAGGCTTATGCATTGTCGGGTGAAAACGCATCGGCACTTGTACCTGAATCCAATCAGTTTAAGAACATGATTACTTCGGTAGCAAGCCCTGTAGAATTCAATTATTTTAAAAATACGATTCAAGCCGGTGGTATGGATAAAACATCGCCTCCATTCAATTTTCTGCTTGGCGAACGATTTATTGCTTTCATACCTAAAGATGATGCGATTTATGCAGGTTGGATGAACGGTAGCGTTCCGGTTACACCTGCAACATCTGTTATTTCTTATCTAAAAAGATATTTTGTCAATGTAACTTCAAGCGGTTTACTCGATTATCCATTCTCGGGTACAGGCATTCAGACAACAATCAACACATTTGCTGTGGACTCGAAAGGTGCAACAGTTAAGTTCTCACTAATCGATCAGGATAATCAGTTGTACATAAAAGATGGTAAAGGAAAGATGGTAAAAGTGCTCCAGTTCTTTCCTTATATCTACGCCGATGGGGCAGCTTATCTGATTGATGGTTTACTCGAAACTGAATAATTTTATCCGATTATGAATATCCTCAGAAAAATTATAGTTACAACGTTAGCTTTAGTGACAATACAATTGTTATCAGCGCAAGTATTTATTACTGGTACAGTAAGCGATGCAACCAAAGGTGAACCTCTTACCGGTGCAAATGTGTATGTGATGAATGCCGAAAACCGTTCGTTAGGAGGTTGTATTGTTGATATAAACGGTGAGTACAGACTTCGTATTCCTATGGTGGATAATCTTACTATAGTATATTCTTTTGTGGGTTTTAAAACTAAAACAGTGAAATACACCGGACAAAAGAAAATTGATATAAAACTGGAAGAAGATGGACGAGTGATTGGCACGGTTGAAGTTACCGCTCAAAGAGTTGAACGAAATGCGCTGGGACAAACTCCTCGTGAAAGAGTTTCGGCTGTTCAAAAAGTTACAATGGAAGGAATTGAAACTGCCGGCGTAACAAACGTAACTGAAGCTTTACAGGGAGCGCTTGCCAACGTTGACATTCTTACAGGTGCAGACCCTGGCTCGGGAAGTTCGATACGTATTCGTGGAACTTCTTCATTAAATGCAAATTCAAATCCTTTATTCGTCCTCGATGGAGTTCCTATGCCGGTTGATGTTTCTTCCGATTTTAATTTTGCGACTGCCAACTCCGACGATTATAGTCAGTTGTTGAACATTTCCCCAATGGATATTTTAAGCATTGAAGTATTGAAAGATGCTGCCGCAACTGCAGTTTGGGGGTCGAAAGGAGCGAATGGTGTGCTGCTCATTACCACAAAAAAAGGTGCTAAAGGTCGTATGTCGTTTACCTATTCAAGTAAATACGAATTCCGTAAAGAAGGAAGTTCTATCCCCATGCTAAATGCAAATCAATATATATCGATGATACAGGATGCAATATGGAACTCGGTAAACGATATTGGGCAGGGAACAAGTGAAGCAAATTCGTATCTTGAACTGCTTTATAATACAAAAGAAATAGGCTTTGATCCGAACTGGGTGTATTTCGACGAGTACAATCAGAATGTAAACTGGTTACAGCAAATAACGCAGAATGGTATGTCATTCGATAATAATTTCTCACTTTCGGGTGGTGGCGAAAAAGCCGATTATCGTTTATCAATCGGACGGCTTACCGAAGAAGGAACTACCATTGGAACAGCTTTCGAGCGTTTTAGTGCAAAATTTAACATGCAGTATAAATTTTCCGATAGGTTGGATATTTCTACCAATTACAGTTTTACACGTGGTATCAGAAATGCCACTTATTCTGATGGCTATCTGAATTCGTCGGTACGTGGACAAGCACTTACCAAAATGCCCAACATGAGCCCTTACATTATAGGCGATGATGGAAAACCTACCAAAGAGTATTTTACTCCATATACATATTTTCAGGGAAGTTTTGCTTCGAACAGTGGAATTTACAATCCCGTTGCACTTGTAAATGAAGCTTTGAACCGAAATACAGCTGTTTCAAGTTTAATGATTTTCAATCTGCATTATAAAATTGCCAAAAGTTTGGATTATTACGGAATTGTAGGTTTTCAGACCAATATGAATAAAACTGAAAAATATTTACCCCAAAGTGTTACCGGCGAATCATTTATAAGTAAATACACAGGTATTAGTTCCGATGGTGGTTCCGATGTGCTTTATCTGACGACTGAAAACAGGTTGATTTTTAACCGTTCGTTCGACGAAAACAATAAATTACTTTTAAGCGGTGTTTGGCAAACTACCGATCAGAATACATCGTCATATACCAGTTCTACTACAGGTAATGCAAGTGTAGGACTTATCGACCCAATTATTGGCAGTAATACACGGAACTATTCCGGCGGTTCGGGTAATGTGATTTATCGAAGCATGGGTGGTTTGTTCAATTCACAATATGCATTCAGAGACCGATATATACTCAATGCAGGTTATCGTGTTGAAGCAAGTTCAAGTCTTTCGCCCAAAAAACGTTGGGGAGGTTTCCCTACTCTGGGGGTAGCATGGATTTTCGGTGATGAAAAGATTTTTGAGAAATATAAATTCCTTTCTCTCGGAAAAATAAGGCTCAACTGGGGGCAAAGTGCAAATTCACCTTCAGGATCAGCACCTTATGTAGGTTCGCTTAGTGCCATCATTCCCGGTTATGGATATATGTCTGCCATTCAACCTGTTTCAATTCAACTCGATAATATCGGTTACGAAATTATCACACAATCAAATATCGGGATTGATTTCGGGTTTTTCGATAACAAACTGAATTTGACCCTCGACTTGTACGATAAAGTTACCGATAATATGTTACAACGCGATGTAAACATACCTTCATCAACAGGTTTTCCTACTGTTCGATATCTGAACTCAGGAAAAATGCAAAATAAAGGTTGGGAACTTACCATTGACCAGCAAGTACTTCGAAACAAAGATTGGCGTTTGAATGTGAACTTTAATATTTCGCAAAATTTTAATGAAATTCTTGAACTGCCATCGAACAAGCAGGACCTGAATTATACTTTCGGCAATAAGAATTATGCTTATAAATTTACAGCAGGTGAGCCTTTGGGTTCGTTCTATGGATATAAATATTTGGGCGTTTACCAGAATACGCAGGAAACCTATGCGGTTGATGCCACAGGAAATACTATATATGATATTAATGATCAACCGGTAGTAATGCGCAATGGAACTGTAAAAGTTTATCCCGGCGACGCTAAATATCTCGATGTAAACAACGATGGCGTAATCAACAAATTCGATATAGTTTACATTGGAAACTCAAATCCTTTATTTATAGGTGGATTTGGTTTTAACCTTACTTACAAAACAATTGGACTTGTGGCAACTTTCCACGGCCGTGCCGGTCAAAAAGTAATTAACCGTGTGCGTATGAACAACGAGCATATGTACGGAAAAGACAATCAAAGTACAGCTGTATTGCGTCGTTGGAGGCACGAGGGCGACGATACTGAAATTCCGCGCGCATTGTATAACAGAGGTTACAATAACCTTGGTTCCGACCGTTATCTTGAAGATGCATCGTTTCTGCGTATGAAAACGCTTACGTTAAAATATGATTTGCCTAAAAAAGTAGCTGAAAAACTTCATATTCGCAAATTACAGGTGTATGCCACCGGTTACGATTTGCTCACTTTCACTGGTTACAAAGGTCAGGATCCTGAAATCGGTTTGTCATTTATTGACAGACTTTATCCAATGTATATCGATAATGCATCTACACCCAAACCATTACGTTTTGCTTTAGGCGTAAATCTTAATTTGTAAAGATCATGAAACTGAAATCATCAAATATTTTACTCATGTTTATTTTGTTCTTTGCTACTTCATGCGAAGAATACTTAACAGTGTTTCCTGAAAATAATCAGAGTACTGTTCAATTTTGGAAAACCAAAGAAGAAGTGGAAGCTGTAATTGGCGCAGGTTATGTGAAATTACGCGAGGCACAGGAATACCTCTTTTTATGGGGCGAAGCACGCGGCAACGGAATATATTTTAGCGCTACGGGAACTTCAGGTCAACTTGCGGCACAAAAACTTCGTCAGTTCGATATTCTTGCTACGAATGAACTTGCAAGTTGGGAAAAACTATACAAAGTGATAAACATGGCAAATTCGGTAATAAAATATGCCCCGAATGTTCAGGATGCTTCATTCAACGAGAATGTCAGAAATTCATACATATCTGAAGCTTATTTTCTTCGCTCGCTTGCTTATTTCTATTTGGTAAGATTATGGAAAGATGTTCCATTTGTACAGGAACCTTACGTGGACGATACTGCACCATATGATGTCGCACAAACCAAAGGTGAACTAATTTTACAGCAATGTCTCGTTGATTTGGAAAATTCCATCGAAGCAGCAAAAACCCGTTTTCCTGAAATTGATGCAACCAACCCTGTAAATACGAAGGGCAGAGCAACAAAATGGTCGGTCTATGCTCTTATAGCAGATATCAATCTTTGGCTTGGAAATTACGATGGAGCTATTGCAGCCTGCGAGTCCGTAATTAATTCAGGGCAGGTTGGGTTGATAAGTGGCGCAAACTGGTTTTTGAATTATTTCCCCGGAAACAGCAACGAAAGTATTTTCGAAATTCAGTACAGCTATAACTTGAACCAAACGAATGCATTTATTACATGGTTTTACACCAATAAGTATTATTATATTTCGCCATATCAGCAAACTCTTTTCGAAAGTAATGCCGGCGACAAACGCGGACTGAATACTTCATATAACAGTTCAGGTTATATCTGGAAATACTCTGGTATTAACGCTACCACAACAACCCTACGGAATACAAGTCTTCAAAACGATCAGAATTTCATTATTTACAGATTGGCAGACGTTTATTTGATGGAGGCTGAAGCACAAATAATGAAGGGAGACTCACTAAGTATGCGCAAAGGGCTTGATTTAATAAATAATATACGGCAAAGAGCCGGTATAACTCCTTCGCTTGGAAGTTCGGAACAACTCGGATTAATACAAATTTTACTAGAAGAACGCCAGCGTGAGTTTTTTGCCGAAGGAAAAAACTGGTTCGATTTGTTACGCATTGGCACCCGGAAAAACCCCGGATTTAAAGAACTCTTTATCGATGGCGTATTACAAGTAGCTTCTGCAAGCAATTCGGCTATGATACGCGCCATTTTGCAGGACGAAAATTCCTGGTACTTGCCTATTCACACCGATGAACTGAATACGAACAAACTTCTAGTTCAGAATCCGTATTATGCAAATCTTGGAAATTAAAAAACGGAAAGGAAAGAAAAAATGAAAAAACTCAAGCTTATAACTGCTATCCTGTCAGGATTTTTACTTTTTTCCTGCGTCGATCCGTATATTGACGATGCAACATTGATAAAAGATACAAATGTACTTCCAGCTGCTTCGTATATGGAAAAAACCGATTCGCTTCAACTTTCGCTTTGGGTTGAGTTGTTGAAACATACCGGATTGTACAATGCATTAAATTTAGCGGGAAGTTACACATGTTTTGTGCCCGATAATAATGCCATGAAAGCGTATTTAACTACTGCAGGGAAGCAAAAGATCAGTGATTTACCGGTTGATGTTGCAAAAAATCTTGTAAAGTATCATACCATAAATGGTGCATTGTATAGCGCCGTAGGTTTCGATGAAGGTGTTATCCCCGATTCCACGGCATCGGGCGATTATCTTGCCACTACATTTAATAAAAATGGAGGACAAATTATTGTCAATCTTGAAGCTACAGTTACAAAAACTGTGAAAACAAATAATGCCTATATTCATATAATAAACAATGTACTTACTCCGGTTACTCAAACTCTTCGTGAAAAATTGCAGGATTCCAAATTCTCGGTTTTCAGAGCTGCCGTTGATGCTACCGGTTATGGTGATAAATTGAATACAGTAAATGTGGTAATAAATAATGTAACCTACAAATATCGTTACACCGTTTTTGCTGTCCCCGATAGTGTTTTTGCTGCTGCCGGTATCAACGATTTGCAAGGTCTAACCGAATACCTGAAAGCTGAAACCGATTATACATCGCCAAATAATGAACTGAACAAATATGTTGCCTATCATTTAATTAATCAGCAATTATCTTACGCAACGTTATCAGGTTTTGAAATTACCGATACAAAAAGAACACGAAACTATGCAACAATGGCTGCAAATCAGCTTTTAAATGTATCGGAGGTGAATAAAACTTTATACCTCAACTATAACACAACATTAAAAACAGGGACAAAGCTTTTAATTATCAACCGAAATTGTAAAAATGGCGTTTTACATGTGGTAAATGGAATTATGCCTGTAGAATCACCTAAACCTACTACAGTTCAATGGGAGCTTACCGATTATCCTGTGTTATCTTCAACTTTACCACGTTATCGTACATCGGGACTAACAAGTACTTATACTTACCAGTTGGCGGCCGAAGTAGCCAATTGTTATCACTGGCTGTCTGTTCCTGAATCGAAACCCGGTCTGTTTTATGTAATAGCAAACAAAAATGATGCTGTACCTTACAGAGCGATTAATTATGATTATTTGCGTATTAACTTAGGTACTTACGGTTGGGTCGAAATGACAACACCAACGATAGTTGCAGGCACATACAAGGTTACTATTGAACATTATAACCCGCTTGCTGCGGAAGCACAAGGTAAAATCTGGTTTATTATCGATGGCGCTTATGTTGGTACTCAGGTAGCTACGCGGGGAGCCTCAAAAACGACCAATCAATTCCTGAAAACTCAGTTTGGAACCATAACATTTCCTACAACTACAACGCATATAGTGAGAATTCTGGCAGCTGATAATTTTGCTTCAGACCTCGACTGTCTGACTTTCACCCCATAAATATTAATGATAAACACTAAATATTAATGATATGAAAACTACTGAAAATATCAACGACCGGAAAAAGTTTAACCGCAAGCTTCTAAACTTTTTTCAACATATTCAGGAAGTAATTAATATTTCATTATTTCTGAAATACTTTTTGATTCCAACGATAACAATCGTGATAACATCTTGTAACGATAAATGGGACGATTACTACGGGAATACTGCAATGGAAGATAGGACGGAAATGACAGTATTGGAATATCTTAACGCTCATCCGGAATATTCGCAATTTCTCAATATGCTGAAAACAAATGGGCTTGAAGATGAATTGAAAAAAGACCATCAAATTACCGTTTGGACAGTTTGTAACGATTCGATGAATAGCTCGAATGTGCAACCCCACGATACACTCCGCATGCGGTACCACCTCAATTATTTACCATTCTTACGTACTGATTTGAAAAATGGTTTACGTATTCGCTCACTGAACGGAATTTATTTTCAGATTTCCGTTCAAGACAACAAACTCTATGCTAATGCTTCGCAAATTTTGAAATCAGTAAAACTGAAAAACGGAGTTGTGCATGAAATTTCCCGATTAATGAAATCTCGGATTAATATCTACGACTATTTAAAAGGGCTTGATAATAATTATTCACTTATTCGGGATTCGATATTCAAATACAATGTAGAGAAATTTGATAAGACAAACTCTGTGCCTATCGGAGTTGATAAGGAGGGAAATACAATTTACGACTCAGTATTTTACATCTATAACCCTATTTTCGAAACTGTTCAGTTCAATTCCGAATTTAAACAGTTTACAGTATTCTTACCCTCGAATGCCGTAATTCATAACTGTATGCAAACCCTTACTGACACCTATCGAAAGATGGGAAAAGTAGTGGAAAAATCCGATTCGGCACTGGCACTAAAATGGATAAAAGAAGCTATGTTTTACAACGGAGAAATTACCGAATTGGGAACTGCTGATATTAAGTCAGCTTTTAATCGTGTTTGGCGGCCAGGTATTCAACAGGTAGATATGCAAAACCCTGAATATATGAGCAATGGAATTGTATATAAAATGACTAAAGTTAAAATTCCAAATAACGTGATAATCAGTCGTATTAAATCGCTGGTTCACTACTGGGAATATCAGGAAACATTGTATCCGCAGGAAGGCGATTTGTATGTTTTCAAGGGATTGGTTAAAAATCCCGAAATTTTTGTTGGTGATGCTACACCGAAAACTTCAATTCTTCCAAATTATGTGCTTTTACAGGTTACGGGCGATGCCGAATTGAATGATGAGTTATCGGTTGAATTTCCACCGCTCGAAAGGTTTGTTGATCCCGAAGATGGGAAATATAAAGTACGTGTTATGGAAGTTCCAGCCGGCGAATATAATTTTTACATGGGTTTCCGGTCTAAAGGACATCCTTATGTAAATGTTTATTTCAACGATAAACTTATTGCCAGCGATTTACAGGCAAGCCTCTCCACTCCATGGAATTACGACCGTGTAACTGAAACAGAAAAAGACCGCGATCCTGTGAATGGTGTATCAAAATGGGATGGACTGGGAGGTTTGATTGGAGTGGTAAATATCGATGGCGAAGGTTTAGCCTCGTTCAAAATGAAGGTTGAGTTTTCGAAACTTGAGTCGGTTGGGGCTAAAAAAGTTATGCAAATTTACCACTGGGCTTTAAAACCCACTGCCAATAATTATTAATACGATTATTTCAACATCCCGATATGAATAAAATAAAATTAAGTATATTTTGCTTGTTTGCCTTTCTGAATATTACGTGGCTTACATCACAAAATCTTCGATCAAAAATTGAAGGTGTTGTATTCGATCCATTTAAAAATATTCCTATTGAAGGAGCTTCGGTAAATATTACCGGTAAAACAACTTCAGTTTTAACCGATGCTCAAGGGAGATTTTCTGTTCAAACCAATGTTGATGGTGCGCAAATTTCAGTTTTCTTTCCCGGTTATTACTCCGCAACTCAAGTTGCAACACCTTCGAAATTAATGCGAATATTTCTGATACCTGTTAGTAAAAAATTCTATTCTGACAACATATTAATACCGTATAAAGGTGCAGTAAATATCCGTGAAAAACAAACAAATCTTTACTCTGTTCAGAAAAATAATATTCATGATGTTATAACCGAAACAGAGCAAGTCCTTTCATTCATTCCGGGAGTGGAAATTATTGGGAAAAGTGGCATGCCGGGCGAGGGTAGTTTTTTCAATATCAGAGGTTCTTCATCTTTTACCGCTTCTTCGAGTCCGCTTATTGTTGTCAACGGAATTCCTTATATGCCCGATATGAACGAATCCGGAATTATTGGTGGATTTTCGAGAGATATTTTGGGCTTTTTAAACCCTAAAGATATAAGTAACATAACTGTTTTAAAAGGTTCTGAAGCAACACTTTATGGTTCACTCGGCTCTAATGGTGTTATTCTGATTGAAACAGATAAAGCAACCGACCTTGATACAAAAGTTGATTTTACTACTTTCGTTGGAATGGATGTAAATCAGTCGCGCTTACCCGTGATGGGTGTTACCGATTATAAAAGTTATATCGGCAATGTCGCTCTCACCAAATACGATGATATGGCAAAAGTTCTCGAAACTTTTCCTTTTCTGGTTGACGACCCGAATTATTATTACAAATATCTGTATAACAACAACACTGATTGGCAAAATCTGATTTATGCTCCTGGAATTAGTACAGATAATGTGCTGAAAATCAAAGGTGGCGATGCTATTGCAAAATACGATGTATCCATTGGATATAAAAATAAAGGCGGACAACTTAAAAACACAGGATTTTCAAAATACTATGCCCGTTTGAATTCAGATGTGAACCTGAGTCGTAAAATCAGTTTTTATTCATCTATTTCAATGGCATACATGAATTATAATGTACAGGAACAGGGCATTTTACCTGAATCAAATCCATTGCTTGCTGCGATGAAGAAAGGTCCAAACTTCTCCCCTTACAAAAAAGATGCAGATAATAATCTTTTACCCGATTTTGCTCCTATCAGGGATGCTTCTAATTTATTGATAGAAAACAATATGGTTAGTAACCCCCTGGCATTGATTAATGTTGTAAAGGGAAATCAGCACGATTACGATGTTCATATTAACGGTGGATTAAATTACAAGATGAACGAAAACTTTAGTCTGAACGGAATTCTCGGTTTGTATTATAATTACTCCCGGCAAAATATGTTCCTGCCCGGTGTAACCGAAAAAAGCATTATGCCGCTTTTCTATCAACTTGCAAACAACACTGTACGCTCAGCGCAGGGATTTACATTTAATAATTATTTTAATGTAAATGCTAATTACAAAAAAACATTCGATCACATACACAAAATTGATGCAACAGCAGGTTTTCAACTTGCAAGTAACTATACCGAGTACGATGCAGGTACCGGTTACAATACTGCTAACGATTTTTACAAAACCCTGGGGTATGTAAATTCTACAAGCCGGAACTATTTCGGATACAATCACGCATGGAACTGGCTAAACTTTAACACTGTTGTAAAGTACGATTTTAAGAATATTTTGGGTGTAGGTTTAACAGGTTCTTTTGATGCATCATCTGCTACAGGTATTGATGCGCCGCTTTTCCAGTTTTATCCGGCGATAAATGTAGTTTGGAATGCAGCAAGTTCTGTTTTATATGATGTCGATGTTATTAATAAACTTAATATCCGTTCTGAATATGCTATTAGTGGAAATAGTCGTTTTTCATCAAACCTGAGTAAATATTATTATATCAACAAGGTATATCGCGAACTTTCAGGATTGACGCTTGCAGGTGTTCCGAATACCGAGATTATTCCTGAAACAAAAAATACACTAAATTTTGGTATCGATGCTTCTATCTTTAATCACCGTTTGGATATTACTGCCGATATTTATCGCGCATTAAATCATAACTTGATTATGCCTGTTTCTGTTTCGGCGGCTTATGGAACTAATTATCTCTACAAAAATGCTGCTTCAGCTGTAAATACCGGCTACGAGTTAGGAATTAATTATGCAGCAATTGTTAAAGGCGAATTCAGATGGAATGTGGGAGCTACTGTTGCTGGAAATAAATGTGAAATTACATCGCTTGGCGGACAAAACACAATGTTATTCCAGATGTCGGATGGTTCAGCGCTTATCTCTGAAATTGGCAAATCGCTTTACAGTTTCTACGGCTATCAAACTACAAAGGGAAATTCAGTGTTTGCATCAACAACTGACGCGCAGGCTGCTGCGTTGAAAAATTCAGCAGGTAAATCATTCAGAGCAGGCGATGTTCACTTTGTTGATCAGAATTCCGATGGTACTATCGACGACCGCGACCGTGTAAACCTTGGAAGTGCAGACCCCGATTTGTTTGGGAGAATTTTTACAACTTTTCAGTATAAAAACTTTGAACTAAGCGCAAATTTTGGATATTCGCTTGGGAATAAAATGTACAATGCCGTACGTAGGAACATGGAATCGATGAGCGATTTTACAAATCAACTTGTTTCAATTAACAAACGTTGGATGAGCGAAGGTCAAGTTACACAAATACCTCGTGCTGATTTTGGCGACCCAATGGGTAATAACAGATTTTCAGATCGTTGGATTGAAAATGCATCGTATCTTAAGTTGAAAGAAGTAGCGCTTAGTTATAAATTTAATTTTATGGAAGGTTCTACTGTATTTTTATCGGCAGAGAATCTGTTTACAATTACTGAATACCTCGGACTTGATCCTGAAACTATGTATTCGTATGATGTATCGCTTCGCGGATTCGATTATGCCAAAATTCCATTGCCACGTTCGTTCAAATTAGGATTTAATATAAAATTATAAGCGTTTATGAAAAAAACTATATATTTTCTGCCTGTTCTTTTACTAAGCCTGATGCTTGCTTCCTGCGACGATTTTTTAAATCCCGACACCTCCGATATTCTTCTCGAAAAAGATTATGTAGGCGATTATACCGAATTGTATTCAGGTTATATGGGACTTGTTGCTTCACTTCAAAGTGTTGCCGACAATGCATCCTTTCTCGAAGGGTTACGCGGCGATTTACTAGAGCCTACGCCCAACGCTACACGTGAAATGTGGGATGTATATAACTATACCGATCTTACCGGCAATGTATTTGCAAGTCCGAAAGCTTATTACAATATCGTAATCAATGCAAACGACTATCTGGCACATGTATTCAAATACAGAAGTAAAGATTCAACATCGGTTTCAAAAAGTGTATTCGAAGGATTAATCGGAGGTGCACTACGCTATAAAGCCTGGGCTTATCTTCAAATTGCAAAAATTTATGGCGAAGGCATTTATTTCGACGATCCCGTAACTTCCTATGGTGCTCTGGATAAATATCCGGTTTTACAGTTTGATGATTTAATTTCAAAATGTATTGATTTGATTGAAACCGGAATGAATGGTGTGAATGGCAAAGGCGATGTACAATGGTCCACTGTTTTATTTCCCGGACAGGGTGCTTCACCGACATCGCTTTCGTGGGATAAAATTTGTCCACCGAAAGAATGTTTACTTGCAGAACTTTATCTTTATAAAAACAATTTTGAAAAAGTAAAAGATAACTGCGTGGCACTTATCAAACGAGGTGGCGAAAATGAAGCATCGTACCAACTGAACCTGAGTGAGTACAACGGAGAATGGAAACTTTTTGGTTATCAATATACACGCAAAGAACACATCTGCCTTCAATTCTACGATTATTCTCTGCATCAAACGAACCGATACATTGAATATTACTCCAATTCTTATCCGAATAAATATTATCTACGACCAACGCAGGTTGCCCGCTCACGTTTCGAACGCCAGACGATGTCTGGTATTGCAAACGATCGTTATCGTGGCTCAGGCGTTACCTATACTTATAGTAATGGTGATTGGGTTTTATACAAGTTTTTACAGGCAAACCTCACTTCCGACAATATTTATCGTAACGATGTGCCGATTGCTGTTTATCGTGCCGGTGAGTTACATTTATTTTTAGTTGAAGCATTGGTCGGGCTCGGAAGATTTCAGGAGGCACTGGCGTTTTTGAATGATGGTATTGGTTCGTACTATAACTCAACGACTGGTAAATTCAATCCTCCCTTCAACGAATATCCAACATGTTTGTACAGAACATCGTCAACCAGCGAAATGGCTAACCGTGGCGTGCGAGGCAGAGTGGGTGTCGATCCGGTGGGAACTTTCGCGCTTGCAGCCGGAAGCACAGCCCTCGATACATTGAAGTTTATGCAAAAGCTCGATTCACTTATTGTGGAAGAAACCTTACTGGAACTTGCCGGCGAAGGAAAAGGCATGTATGCTATGAACCGCATGGCTCGTCGATGGAGTGCCAATGCCGACAAAAGTTGGGCTTCGCGCTGGTTAAATAAAGCCGAAAATGCCGAAGCGAATAATTTATGGGGCAACAAAGTTCAGAACGACTGGGCTGATAAAATTGCTCAAAAATATACCAACGGAGAAGGCGCCAAAGTAAGTTCGCTGCTAAAAACCGATTTACAAAACTGGTTTATCAAATATCCATTGAGGAATTAGGTGAAAACAAAAAGCAACCGGAACATTTATTAAAGCGAATGTTCCGGTTGCTTTTTAAGTAAGTCTTATCGTTATTTAATTATTTCTTTGCCTGTTACCGCCACCTTCCCGAAAGCGTTGTTCGCGTTCGGCACGTTGTTTCAAATAAAGTTCCATTTTTTCCTTACCAATAATTTTTTCGAGTTCTGCATCTTCCGTTTTACGCATTGTTTCAAATTGTTCTCTGCGTGCTTCGGGAGAAAGATCGCTGTTTCTGTTTTTTTCTCGTCTTTCAGCTTGTACTTTATAAAGTTCCGTCACTTGAGCTTTTTGTTCTGCTGAAAGTCCAAGTTGTTCAGCTAAGCGTTCTGCTCGTCTTTCAGGCGTAAATTGTGAGGGATCAAAATTGTTTCTTCCGCCCGGGCGTTGTTGATTTTGTGCCGAAAGGCTGATGGTGAAAATGGCAGCCAAAGCTAACATTAAGAGTTTCTTCATGATCATAATTTTTTTTAGTTTATGAAAATTACTTTTTTCTAACTTTGACTTTCCCGAATTGAATTAGTTTAATTTAATCGATAATTTTTTTCGTGGTATAACAAAATTAAACATTGTCAAAAAACATCTTCTTTTTTCAGTTTCTGATATTTGATAAATCTTTTTGCTCCTAAAATTTTTTTTAGTTTAGTTTTTTGAACATCCTTAATTTTATTGATCGTGGCTTTTTCTTCCTTTTTCTTCAAATTTTGTGCTTTTATTTTTTCTTTATTCAATTGTGTTTCATTTAGCACATTGAAAACTTCGGTTTGTTCCTGCGTTGTCAAGTTTAATTCACGGGTCATGATATTCACTCTCTGTTGAACTGTCAGTTTCGTTTCTATTTTTTGTTTTGTTGAACTATTTTTGTTTTGACCGGATGCTGTCATTTGTGATGTAAATAGTATAGCCAGAATCACGATGATAATTTTGGATTTCATATTTCAGCAGTTTAAAACAGTTTATAATTACTTGCAAAGTTAATTATTTATGCCAAACAGATCACCTGCTAATAAAAAATCACTTTCAGGACAAAGATTGTCTCGAAAGTGATTTCACACATTTTTTTTACCTAAACCCTAAAAATATCAATTTTTTGCTTTTTTAAGCAGCACTTCATCAATTGCCTGTTTGAAAGCATCCTTTGGCATAGCTCCCTGAGCCATTTGAGGATTTTC
>CAZDSY010000078.1:0-14951 GCA_964508285.1 uncultured Paludibacter sp. | reverse complement strand
CGTTTTTGTCCGTGCACTTTTAATTTATCAAATAATTTTTATCGGACAATAGTGTAAAAAAATAGCAGATTGATAAAAATTCAACCTGCTACTTCATCTGTGAAAAGAAATTGTTTTTGAATTTATTCCTGATAATGCTTCATTAACCGCTTATTTTCATATAAAGTTACACACTGACTGTCAACTTTAAAGGATATTGGCGATGTTAATGTGATTATATTCAGAACACTTTCCAGACTATTATTTTCAACAGTCCCGGTATAACGCAGATTTTTTAACCGTTCGGTATCGAAAATTATTTTTACGTTATAATTTCGCTGAATGTTTTTTGCAATTTCGTTCAACGATTCGTTTTCGAAACGCAAGGTGTTATGTATCCAACCGGTAAAATCTTTGGCATTTGTTACATTGGTTTTTTTAGCCTTTTTGTTGGTTTTGTCGTATAAAACACGCTCGTTAGGAAGTAGAGTTGTAATTCCATTCGGGGTAGTTACTTTCACTTTTCCTTCCATTAATATTGACGATACCATTTCGTCTTCATCATAAGCTTCCATGCCAAAAGATGTTCCCAATGCTTCAACAGTAATGTCTTTGCTTTTAACTATAAAAGGTTTTTCGGGATTGTGTGCAACTTCGAAATAAGCTTCACCATCCAATTTTAAGATTCTTTTCTTTTTATTGAAATCGTTGGTATAGGTTAGTTTCGAAAGTGAGTTGAGCCAGACTTTACTACCATCGGGCAAAACTATGCTGGCTTTTTGACCTCTTTCAACCGAAACGATAAGCGGCTCTGATGTTTCCGCTCTGGACATATAAAAATAAACTCCGGCAGCAGTCATTAAAGGTAGTAATAACATAGCAGCCACACGAAGCCATTTGTTAAGTATCGAAGTTTTTGTAAAAGTTGTTATGTTTTTGCTGTCTGAAACTTGTATGCTGTTTTTTATTTGGCTAAACATACGCATTTGAACATCTTTATCCATTTCGTTGGATGATGATAAAATCTGTTCTTCAAGCCACTGCGAAAGTTTTTTGTTGCTTTTTATCCATAAAACCAACTGTTTAACTTCATCTTCTGTAGCTTTATTCAGAATGTAACGTTCAAATATTTCAAGACAATTTTCTTTTTTCATCCGAAAGAAAAATAATTAAATTATAGTTGCATGGAACTCTCGCTGAATTTTGTTCAAGCTTTTTTGTAAATCACGGCATGAAAAAAATCATGTTCGTTTCATATCATTTTAGTAACAATATCATATATACAGTTCAATTTGTGTTTTTCCTTACTTAATTGCGCAAATTGAACGTTATTTAACATATATAGATATTATTATGAGTAAAATAAACTCATAATGCATACGCAACTCATTTTTCAGAAATGCAAGCGCTTTCGATAGCTGAGTTTCAATTGTGCTTTCCGAAATATTAAGTTGCTTTGCTATTTCTTTGTTCGTTAATCCTTTACGTCGGCTTAAAATAAATATTTCCCTTCTTTTTTAAGGTAATTTTTCGGTGAGTTTTTCAATATACTCATCCAATAAGTTTTTATTTACCTCAAGTTCAATATTGTCAATTGTGGCTGCAAAATGTTCTTTTATATATTCCCGATAAATAAATTCAATGGTTTGATGCTGATATTCATTCAACAGCATATTTTTAGCAATAGTAAAAACGTAGGACATGAATGCTTTTTCAGGATTAATTTGCGAGCGGTTTTCCCAAACTTTAATAAATGTGCGCTGTACTAACTCCTCAGCCATAAAAGTATCACCTTTCGATAATTTCAGCACAAAATTGTAGAGTTTTGCACTGTACCGAAAGTAAAGTTTCTCAAACGATTGCATCGAATCTGATTTCAGTTGTTCAAGTTCTTCTTTCTCGCTGATGAGCATTTAAGTCAATTTTTGTGTGTTCAAATACAAATATAGTATTTCTATTAATATGTTTGCTGATATTTTAGATTTAAGTTAAAATTGTATTGTTGAAACTTTGGAAAGTATTTGATAGATAAAAAATTATGATTCACATAATTTACTTTTTTAAATATTCATACAAATATTCCTGCTCCGTTTGTCCGGGTGTGGGAATGAATTCAGCTTTTCCGAGGCAGTTTAGCGCGTGTAAATCCATTATGGTAGAATAACCTGACCGTGAAATTATTTTCGTGGCTGCTATAAGATAAGCCGCAAGTTCATTATCGGGTAAATGGGGAACAATTGTTAAGTTTTCTTTTGTTGTTGCCGATATTTTGTTTTGTGGTAATCCGCATACAACGAGTGTTTTGTTTTCGCTTTTTTCGTATTTGCTGATAATTTGCTTCTCGAAAATTGTTCGTTGAGGTTCAGGTCCCGAAATGATTGCAACAATTTCAAAAATTTTATTTGATTTTTCTATTTTAATATCCGAGAAACGCGATAAAACGCCGATAAAACGTGCGTTTTGGGGTAAAGGATATTTGTGCGACAAATCGCCCGATAGATTTTCAATTCCTTCGAAATCGGGAATCAAACATTCATTATATTTATTGATAAAAAACCGGTGAAATCTCCAAATTGGTTTTTCGAACCAATTCAGGGATTTTGGCATTTTTACCATAAGCTGATGCGTAATATAGATACAGTCGGTTTTTTTCGACCATAAACCAAACCGGTTATCGGAAACCACGAGGTCGAAATATTCGGTTTTTAGCAGTTTTTTCAGCCAAAAATGTTCACTGAAAATGCCGTATAAAATTGCAGGTAAACTTCGGAGCATTGCCCAAACCTGCGTTTTGCCTTTGGAATAGCGTATTTTGTACGAAGGAAGAAATATCGTATTTAACTCAGGAAATTCAGTTCGCAGAAATTCAAGCGAAACACCATCGGCAGCAATTACCACTTCATTTCCGCTATTTAAATATTGCCGTATTAGCGGAACACACCTTGTAGCATGACCCAATCCCCAGTTTAAAGGACAAACAAGAACCCGAAGCCCCGTAGAATTATCCAATTTGGGAGCTTTTTGTACTATGTTATTTTTGGAGGGAAAATACATAAAATTTGATAATCATTAAAACAATGGATCAATATAATTAATCGGCACTTCTATATTCTTTATTTGAATTTTGTTTTGAGTTTTAAGTAATGATTTGATTTCTTAAATTTGAACGAAGAATGTTGGTTGTTGCTTCATAACTCCCTTTCTTATTCCCCCTTTAGGCTTCGACGTGAGCTCAGCCGAACGGGGTTAGGGGGCAGAATTTTTATTCTTTTATCCCGCCACCGATACCCTAAACCCAAGTTTCTTTACTTTTTCAGCAATTTGCTTCAATTCTTCCAAACTTATTTTCTCCAAACCTTTCACTGGAGCTTCACGGTCGAGGGTATAAATCATAACCTGCTGCGGTTTAATTTCAACTAAAGCATCGAGCCAAGCATTAACTTCTGCAGCAGTTGTATTATCAACGTAATTTTCGCCAGATTTACCGCGTAAAAACATGGTTTGAATGATTAGTTTTCCTTCAAATTTCTTCAGGTTTTCAATCAGCCAGCGGGCATTAATTGTTTTCCCAACTGGCTGATCGAGCAGGCGAATAGTTGCGTCAATAGCGGAATCGAACTTCAGTATATTATTATCTACTTTCAATAAAGCGTTGAAAACCTTAGGTTTATGGATTCTTGTTGAATTTGATAATACGCTCACTTTTGCCGAAGGACAAATTTTGTTTCGTAATTCAATGGTATCGTCAATTATTCCATCGAAATGCGGATGAAGCGTTGGTTCGCCATTTCCCGCAAAAGTTATTACATCAGGTGGAGTGTTTTCCGCACACATTTGCATAAGTTTGGTTTCCAGAATCTGCCGGACTTCCGTACGGGTAGGGTAGGGGAATTCCTTCATAGTAGTGTTGAAACCACACTCGCAATAAATGCAATTGAACGAACAAATTTTTGCATCTATCGGCAGCAAATTTATTCCCAACGATAAACCCAACCGTCTGCTGCGGACAGGCCCGAATATTACCTGATCAAAAAGAAAGGACATAATTTATTTAGTTACCAGTTATGAGTTACGAGTTACAAGGTTTTAGGTTTCAAGTTCGGCATTTTCCTGTGGCTATATTTCGTTTTCTTCTCTTAAGCCTCACTTTTTGGTAGGTTTCGAGGAACTTTTTGATAAAAATACGTCTTCCCTTCTTCCTTTAGATCGAAGGTGTAAATTTCGAGATTTTTTCGGTTTTCGAAAAAGCATAATAGGCTAAAATCGCCACCGCAAAAAATAAAATGCAGTCCGAATACCGGAACGAAGAAATAGAATGCCGGCTGTTGATAAAAAACAGCCATGCCAATGATACATAACACAGAAACAATCACAGCCGGAGCAAGTGCTACTATGGTGAATTTTTTTCGGTCGGCAACAAATTTATCGGCAGTAACATAAAACATAAATTTCCGCCAAACTACTCCAAAACTAAGCTTTCGGGCGCCAACATAATAATATGCTACAGCATGGAGCAATTCATGTAACACAATCAAAAGGGTGAATGTGAAAATAAGTCCATACAACATCCAAAGCAGAAACGCAGCGTTTTTTTGCATCAGAAATGGTATAAAAGCCTTGAAGCCACCTAACATAAATGCCATTAAGCCGGTGATTTGAAACATATTTGCAACACGTGCCCAAACCGGCTGTTGTTCCACTTCTTTAATGAGAAATTGTTTTAAATCATTGTGATTTACGGTAGCAATTTCTTCGAATTCCGGATTATTAATAATTTCAGGGTAAATCATTTATAATTTTGTTTAATAGCTTTCAAGAGTTCATTAACTTATGAAAAGTTTGTTTGGTAAAATTCAAATTTTAATTATTATACGTTCACCAAGTTTCTTTGAAAGTTCTTTCTTCGCCTCATCCAAATCTCTGATATCTTTCATCAAACTGTCAACCAATGTATTGTTTCCCGCATCAACGGATGCTTTCATTTCAGCAAGTTTAAGCCTCATTTGCTCAATCACTATACTCATTTTATATTCGTAAATCAATCGCGGAGTCAAATCATTCAATCTTTCTTCATCCGATATCATTTCTTTCATTTTTGAATGTACTTTACTCAGCGTATATTTTTCAGAGAGTAATTCTACAGCCAGTTGACTGATTTGAGAATCGGGATGAAAGGTGAAAAATTTTTCGGCGCTTTCATTTTTTTGCATACAATGCTGCTTGTATTCATTTAACATGCGCTGATGCAAAGGATTATGAAAAGTTAAATCATCCATCTCAAGATCTGATATTACATACTCAGCCACTGAAATCAACTGTTTTTTTTCTTCGTCAAGATAAAATCTTTGAAGATGTCCGTATTTAATCAATAATTGCAATAAATTTCTTTCTTCATTATCAAACAGTGATTTGCTTAAAACAGCGGGGCTTTCAGTAGGAATGGTTTGCGTCTGGGCACTTGTTTGCTGAGCAACCGATTTTTCACGCGCACTTGCTTTCAGTTTGTTTATTTCATGATAAAGCATTGCCTCATCAGTTTTTAGCAGGATACTGCACTCCTTAACATATTCGCCACGAATTACCTGATTGGGGATAATGGAAATGCTACGAACAATGTCGCTGATAAGCGCTGCACGTTTCACAGGGTCGTTTCCGGCATCGTCTATCAACAAACGAGTTTTAAACCGCATAAAATCAACCGAGTTTTTATTCACAAACTCGATAAAATCAGCTGCATTGGTTTTTCGTGCAAACGAATCGGGGTCATCGCCATCGGGAAGCAGTAAGACTCTGATATTCAAACCCTCTTCAAGAAGCATGTCGATACCACGTATTGAAGCTTTGATGCCTGCCGGGTCACCATCGTAAATAATGGTTACATTATCAGTAAAGCGGTGAATCAATCGAATTTGACCCGGAGTAAGTGAAGTTCCCGAAGACGCTACCACGTTTTCGATGCCGGTTTGGTGCATCGAAATTACATCAGTGTAACCTTCCACAAGATAACAACGGTCTTCCCTGACTATGGCTTGTTTGGCAAAATAAATGCCGTAAAGCTCGTTACTCTTGTGGTAAATTTCTGATTCAGGAGAGTTTACGTACTTGGCAGTTTTATCATCTTTTCGAATAATGCGCCCACCAAAAGCAACTACTTTACCTGAAAGCGTATGCACCGGAAAAATTACCCGTCCGCGAAAACGATCGGTAAGTTGACCCTGTTCATTTTCGAGTGTTAGTCCGGTTTTTACCAGATATTCCTTGTTATAGCCATCCCGAATCGCTGTTTGGGTAAAATCATCGCGTAAATCGAGGGCATAGCCAAGCTGAAATTTGCGGATAATATCATCTCTGAAGGCTCGTTCTCTGAAATACGAAAGTCCGATAGATTTCCCTTCGATATGATTGTGAAGCGTGTTCGAAAAATATTTTTGCGCGTACTCGTTGACCAGAAACATGCTTTCACGGTCATTACGGGCAGCCATTTCTTCGGGCGTAAATTCACGCTCCTTAAATTCGATATGATATTTGTGGGCAAGGAATTTCAGTGCTTCGTAGTACGAAATTTGCTCGTGCTCCATTATAAAATGCACAGCATTACCGCCTTTTCCGCACCCAAAACATTTAAAAATTCCCTTTGCCGGCGAAACCGTAAATGAAGGTGTTTTTTCATTGTGAAACGGACACAAACCAATCATATTTACACCGCGTTTACGCAGCGTAACATAATCCGAAACCACTTCCTGAATGCGGGCGGCATCAATTATCCGATCAACAGTTGACTGGTCGAGCATAAAATTTTCGAGAATTTTACTAAATGAATTTCTAACTGCAAAGCTACTTATTTTATTGGGAAATGAAAAGTAGTGTAAAGTTAAGAGTAAAAAGTTTATAATATTTATAAAGTAAATAATTATATTTCATTAGTTTATGGTTTTATCTTTTTCGCCGCTTAAAACCTATCAAAGCTGTGGTCTTTTTTTTAAAATTGTTTCTTAATTTAAAAAATCATTTCATAGAAAATTAAAAGTCTGTAAAGCTACACTTATTTCAATTGATATTTTGTTGATACAAACCAAAAATGTATTATTTTTGAAACTTCAAAAAATCCACCTGCTATGTTTATTAAAAATCGATATATATATTTTCCAATCATTTATATTCTATCTGCCTTAAGTTTGGGAGTATTTGCGCAAACCAAAACTATTTTCGATCCTGAATTAAATAAACCTGTTGAAAAAATTGAACGATTTGAAAAGCGTGTACTGCGTTATACTCCTGAGGGAGATGGTTTTTCTATCGTGAACGGTAAAAAGAAATTTAACCGTGCACTTTACGGAACGCACACTGGATTTCGAGTTGAAACAAGCGATCTGCCTGAATTTGCCTTGTATCTTCCCCGTATGGGAGGCAATCTTTCTTTCGAAATAAGTAATAAAACTTCGACTAAAAAACTTAATGATGTAGATTATATTAAAAGTATTTATAAACCCGGCTCGAGAATTTACATTATTCGCGATAAGAATTTTACAGGCAAAGGCGAAATTCGCATTACTGCACTTGCCGTGGCCGAAACCGAAGGAATGATATTGAAAATAGAAACAGAAAAAATTCCCAAAAACACAAAACTTCGCTGGATATTTGGCGGTTGTGCCGATAAGCGTTTCAGTCGCGAAGGCGATTTGGGTGTCGATCCCGAAGACAGTTTTGAACTGAAGCCCGATTATTGCAAAGGAAATATTTTTAAATTACGTGGAAATGCTTTTCAGGTTTCGTTTGGAGAGAAAAACGATAAATTTTTAATCGGAATTTTCCCCGAAAAATCGAAATTGAAAATTGATAAAACCTTGCCTGTATTAAAGGGAGAGATTGAATTGAGTCGTTCACGAACTTATTACATTGCAATTCAGATTCCCGATAAAACGACAACTTTAAAAAATATAACGAAAGTATTTTCACCCTTACAACATAGACCACTTACCATTTTCGATACCGATCCGATTTACGAACCTAAAAGCCCCCTTGGAGCGCGGAAATTGTTTGAACTTGCAGAAGCAGCACGTAGCAAAGTTGCCTCACAACTTGTAATCGAAACGCCCGATCCTTATTTTAACACACTTGGAGGAACACTTTCGGTAGCTGCTGATGGAATATGGAGCGGCGAAACGTGGCTGCATGGCGCTGTAGGCTGGCGAATGCCTCTCAGTGGCTGGCGTGCTGCTTACACCGGTGATGCACTTGGCTGGCACGAACGCTCCCGTAAGCATTTCGATGCGTATGGGGCCTCACAGGTAACAAATGTACCTCCAATTTATCCCCATCCTTCGCAAGACACAGCTTTGAATCTTGCTCGAGCAGAAAAAAAGTGGGGTACACAAATGTACAGCAATGGTTATATCTGCCGTAATCCAAACCGTAACGATCAGATGCATCATTATGACATGAATCTTTGCTACATCGATCAACTCATCCGTCATTTCGACTACACCGGCGATTTGGAATATGCACGCAAAATGTGGCCTGTAATCATACGTCATCTTGAATGGGAAAAACGTAATTTCGATCCTGATGATGACGGATTGTACGATGCTTATTGCTGTATTTGGGCAAGCGATGCATTGTACTACAATAGTGGTGCTGCAACTCATTCGTCAGCGTATAATTATTTTGCCAATAAAAAAGCAGCCGTTCTAGCACAAAAAATCGGCGAAAATCCTGCTCCTTTTATTAAGGAATCAGAAAAAATCCTGAAAGCTTTAAATGCTCAACTTTGGTTGCCTTACAAAGGTCATTGGGCTGAATATAAAGATTTTATGGGAGACCGGAAAGTACACGAAAGTGCTGCGGTATGGACAATATATCATGCTATCGATTCCGAAACAGCCGATCCTTTCCAGGCATTTCAGGCTACAAGATATGTTGATACTGAAATCCCTCATATCCCTGTTGAAGCTGATGGAATTGGTGATAGCTATGCTACCATTTCCACTACGAACTGGATGCCATATTCATGGTCCATCAATAATGTGGCTTTTGCCGAAGTGATGCATACCACACTTGCTTACTGGCAAGCTGGAAGAAATAATGAAGCATTCCGACTGCTGAAAAGTTCGGTGCTCGATGGAATGTACATGGGTGCCAGTCCGGGCAACGTAGGACAAATCAGCTATTACGATGCTGCCCGTGGCGAATGTTACCGTGATTTTGGCGATCCGGTTGGAGTTTTATCCCGCGTTATTACCGAAGGACTTTTCGGTATTCGTCCGGATGGACTGAATAATACCCTCGTAATTCGTCCAGGATTTCCTGATGAATGGAATTTTGCACGAATGGCTACACCTGTTATCAGATTATATTACCGAAAAACCGGAAGTAAATCAGAATATACAATTATACAACAAGCCTACAAAAAACAAAATATCAGCTTACAAATAAAAGCTAATTTCGAGAATATTGAATCAATAACAGCCAATGGTAAACCTGTTACCTGGAAACTGAATGCGAAGGCTATTGCTGCTCCTGAAATTATAATTGAAACGCCGGTGGATGATTCTGTGAAAATTGATATTATTACCAAAGGCAAACAGATTTTCAATAAATATCCTGCTGTTAAAGTAATGAAGGGACAAGCTTTCAAAGTTACTACGCAAGCAATTATTGAAGAAATTTATGATCCGCAAAAAATTCTTTCCAAATCAATATTTACTATATACAATATAGATGCAATTGCTACTGGATTTCCCGGGCATCGTACTTTCTTTGCTAAACTGCGTCAGGATCAAATGGTGTGGTGGCAACCGTTTATGATTGAAATTACTGAACCTGAAAAAACTACCCAAACGCCATTTAATATTGAAAATACCGATGTGTTACTTCCTCGTGATATCGATATGTATTTTAACGATTCAGTCAGTCGGATTTTTAAAAATAAATATCTTTCACCACGTTCGCCTTACACAACTTTACAAATTCCGACGCAAGGCATTGGCGAATGGTGTCATCCACTTACAACTGCCGAAATTGATGATTCAGGATTACGCAAGATAGCTGCCGAAAACAGGGGTACTTTTAACAATGTGCTGAATATTCCTTTCCGCACTCCTGCCACCGGTAAAAATATTGCTTTTACTTCACTGTGGGATAATTTTCCGCGAAAAATTACAATACCGGTGAATTTCAAAGCACGTAATGCTTACTTAATGCTCGCTGGAACTACAAATCACATGCAATCGCGCTTTGTAAACGGATTAATTGTAGCGAATTATACTGATGGAACGAAGGATACGCTCAAACTTATTAATCCGGATAATTGGTGTCCTATTGAGCAGGATTATTTTGTAGATGGTAAAGCGTTCAAACTTGATGTTCCACGACCCTACCGTGTTCATTTAAAAACCGGACTTGTGAGTAATAATCTTGAAAAAGATTTACAAATAGAGGGGGTTTATGGTCGAAAAATTGATGGCGGAGCAGGAGTTTTACTCGATATGCCACTGAATAAAAACAAAACTTTGCTGAATATTTCTTTAGAAACTACAGCGAATGATGTGATTATTGGGTTAATGTCGTTAACTTTACGAATTTAGTTACAAGTTACGAGGAAACGAGGAAACAAGAACGGGTAAACTTATTTAGGAGCCTTGATATACAGGTAAATGCCTATTAAAATAAAAACGAAATTTGGCAACCAAACAGCAATAAAAGGCGAAAGAATACCACTAACCGAAAAAGTGGAAGTCATGGTTGAGAACAAAATATAAAAAGAACTTAACGCCAATCCTATTCCCAAATGAAGTCCCATACCACCACGTACCTTACGTGATGAAAGAGAAACACCCATTAAAGTCATAATAAATGCAGCCAGCGGCATTGAGAAACGCTTGTAATATTCATCGGCAAAAGCCTGAATATTTCCAACTCCACGTTCTTTTTGCCTGTCGAGATAGCGAGCAAGTCGCGGAATAGTCATTTGTGCACTTTCTTTCGAAGTAATAAAAAATTCTTCAGGCTGAACATTTATTGTTGTGTCAAGAGATTCTCCTCTGGAAACTGTTTCGTACATACCATTGAAATCACGTTTAAGCCATGTATTTAGCTTCCAATGATAAGCAGAATCCCACTGTGCTGTTTCAGCAGTAAGTCGTGAGGTTAAAGTTTTACCTTCAAACTTTTCCATCGAAAACCGATAACCTCTGTTTTCTGAAATTTCATACCTTTCGATATATAGAATTACACCTTTTTCTACTTCCATTTGTACATTACGGGCATTGTATTTCTTGAATTTTTTCACATACATATCCTCGAAAGTTAGCATCTTGCCTATTGCCGGAGGTATAATATATCCACCGAGTGTAAATGAAATAGCAAAAATAATGGTAGCAGATAAAAAATACGGTAACATTAACCTGCGAAAACTTACACCACTTGAAAGCATGGCAATTATTTCGGTGTTTGTAGCAAGTTTAGAAGTGAAGAAAATTACAGCAATAAATGTAAACAAAGGTGTAAACATGTTCATGTAGAACGGAATAAAATTCAAATAATAATCTAGAACAATTGCTTTAAACGGTGCATTGTTGTCGAAAAAGTTATCGAGTTTTTCCGTCAAGTCAAAAACTATTGCAATACTCAAAATCAGAATAATGGAAAAAAAATAAGTGCCCAGGAATTTCTTTATGATATACCTGTCAAGTTTTTTTAATCCAATTTTCTGAAAATCAAATTTCATTAATTTACACTTATTTCTGCCACGAATTTACTAAAAGTATTCTGATTAAATTCTTTGTTGGAGTTGCTGAACCATATTTTTTTTCCATGAAGCAAAATCCCCATGGACAATATGACTTCGGGCTTCTTTAACAAGCCACAAGTAAAAAGCAAGATTATGAATAGAGGCTATTTGCATTGCGAGCAACTCCTTGCTAATGAAGAGATGACGAAGATATGCTTTCGAATAAACCTTATCTACAATAGATGTACCATTTTCATCAAGTGGAGAAAAATCGTTTTTCCACTTTTCGTTTTTCATATTCATGATGCCCTGTGAAGTAAAAAGCATACCATTTCGTCCGTTTCGTGTGGGCATTACACAATCAAACATATCCACACCCCGCTCAATGGCTTCGAGTATATTCACTGGCGTTCCCACTCCCATGAGGTAACGAGGTTTATCAGTAGGAAGTATTTCGTTAACAATTTCAATCATTTCGTACATTTGTTCCACCGGTTCGCCCACAGCCAATCCACCTATTGCATTTCCCTCAGCTTTTTGCGAAGCAATAAAGGCAGCCGATTCTTTTCTCAAATCGGGATAAACACAACCCTGAACTATCGGGAAGAAAGCCTGGGAATATCCGTATTTCGGTTCAGTGCTGTTAAAGTGTTTAATTCCTCTCTCGAGCCACCGATGTGTAAGTTGCATGGACTTTTTCGCATAATTGTAATCGGCAGTGCCGGGCGTGCATTCATCAAAAGCCATTATTATATCGGCACCAATTGAACGTTGAATGTCAACTGCTTTCTCGGGCGTAAACAAATGTTTACTGCCATCGATATGAGAACGAAAAGTCGCTCCTTCTTCGGTAAGTTTCCTGTTTTCGGTGAGAGAAAAAACCTGAAAGCCACCGCTATCGGTAAGTATTGGACGATCCCATCCACTGAATTTGTGTAATCCACCGGCTTGCTCAAGTACGTTAATTCCCGGCCTGAGATAAAGATGATAGGTGTTTCCCAGGATAATTTGCGCATTAATATCCTGTTTCAGTTCGTGAAAGTGTACTGCTTTAACAGAGGCCACTGTTCCTACAGGCATAAAAATCGGAGTTTCTATCACTCCGTGATGGGTAGTAATTTTTCCGGCTCGTGCTTTTGAATTCTTATCGGAGCTTTCTAATTCGAATTTCATTTTTAAGAATTAAGTTTTTCAGCAAAGGTTTAAAAAATTCAACATCATTTTTTGTCCTGCAATACCGGATTTTTCGGGGTGAAACTGAGTAGCATAAAAATTATTTTTATGTAAGGCGGAACAATATTCCTGAATATAATTTGTAGTTGCGATAGAAAATTCCGACTTTTCAGCATAAAAACTATGAACGAAATATACATATTCGTTTTCTTTAATACCTTCGAAAAGAGGTGATGATAGATTATATATGTTATTCCAACCAATTTGAGGTATTTTAAAACCATCTTCAGCGGGAAATTTTAATATTTTCTGTTGGAAAATTCCGAGACATTTTGTATCGTTTTCTTCTGAAAAGCTGCACATTAATTGCATACCCAGACAAATACCCAGCACCGGCTGCTTCAATTCGGGAATGAGTAAATCAAGTTTTTTTTCTCTAAGATAATTCATTGCAGAAGAAGCTTCTCCCACACCCGGGAATATCACTTTGTCGGCAGTGCGTATTTCTTCATGATTGTCGGTAACAACTGCCGTAACTCCAACACGCTCAAGAGCATAGAGTACAGAACGAATATTACCAGCATTATATTTTATAATTGCTATGTTCATTAAAAGTAGTTTCGAGATAATTAGTTACAAGTTGTATGTATTCAAAGTAATCCAGAAAGAATTAAAAAAGCGATACAAACGCCCCTTGAAGTGAAGCAATAACGAAACGGGAATAAATATTTTTATTTGATAAGTTTATTCGTAAGTGTGTCTGGGAAAATTACCGAAGGTTTAAAGTTCTTAGCTTCTTCCATTTCCATCATGGCATAAGACATTATTATGACAATATCGCCAGGCTGAACCAAGCGGGCAGCAGCTCCATTCAGGCAAATTACCCCCGAACCTTTTTCTCCGGGAATAACATACGTTTCGAATCGTGCTCCGTTATTATTGTTGACTATAGTAACTTTTTCGTTTGCAATTATATTCGATGCTTCCATCAAATCGGTATCAATTGTAATACTTCCGATGTAATTCAGATTCGATTCGGTGATGGTTACGCGGTGAATCTTTGATTTTAAAATAGTAACTAACATACTGATATTTTTTAGTTTATAATTTTTTTAATACCTTATATTATCGATAAGTCGAACTTCGCCACAAAAGACTGCCACGCAGCCAATCGAGGGACGATTCCAATCTGTTACCTTTTGTAAAGTTTCAATATCAGCAATTTCGAAATATTCAAGTTTTAAACTTTCTGATGAATTTATTTTTTCGGTAACAAAGGCATTAACTTCATCGGGAGACATCTGTGGAACTAATTTACGGCTTTCGAACAATATTTTTGAAATTTGTACTGCGTGTTGGCGCTCGGTTGCGGACAGACGTTCGTTCCGGCTGCTCATGGCTAATCCATCGGGCTCGCGAACGATAGGGCAATCAACAATTTCAACAGGAAAATGCATGCTTTTTACCATTAAATGTATGATAGATAATTGTTGAAAATCTTTTTCACCGAAATATGCTTTATCGGGTTTTACAAGGCTGAAAAGTTTACTTACAATTTGCACCACTCCATTAAAGTGACCCGGACGAAATTTTCCTTCCATAACTTTATCGAGTCCCTTGAAATCAAAGTCGAAAGTATTCTGAAGTTCCGTAGAAGTATAAATATCTTCAACCGAAGGGCAAAACACCAATTTACAACCTGCATCTTCAAGCAAATTGAAATCGCGTTCGAGATTACGCGGATATTTTTCAAGATCCGTTTTATTGTTGAACTGTGTGGGATTTACAAAAATACTTACAACACAAAAATCAGTTTCTTTTACCGCTTTTTGCACTAAAGATATATGCCCCTGGTGCAAAGCTCCCATTGTCGGTACAAATCCAATGGATTTATTTTGAAATTTAATGGCAGAAATTTCTTTATTTAATTCTGTAGTATTAACTACGTTAATCATATTCAAATTTTAATATTTGCAAAAAAAAATTGTGTAAAAATAAGACAGCAACACCCTTTAAATTACTAACAGAAAATCACTTCAGGTTGTTTATTCACATAAATGAATATATATAG
>CAZDSY010000077.1:0-15272 GCA_964508285.1 uncultured Paludibacter sp. | reverse complement strand
AATTTTGTACTATTAGCTATGCACGTACCCGATTCAGAAATGGAAGTATGAATTTCTGCAATCCGAGCAGGTTTATACGCGACATTGATGCACATTATCTTAAAATGCATGAACAGGATAATTTTACCGAAAGATTGAATCGGTTTGACAGATGGGAAAATGATTTGAATGCTGAACGCACAAAAGGGGGAAATAAGCCTGAAATCGAAACTTTCAGTAATGAAGTTTTTAAACCTGCCGGACTAAAACGGATGGTAAAATTAGAATCTTCTTCAACAGAAAAAAAGCAAATCAATTCTGGTCCATATCAGCAAGGTGTGAGAGTGAAGCACGCCATTTTCGGCATAGGTAAAATACTCGATGTTTACTTGGATGGTGGTAATGAAAAAGCAGAAATTGATTTTGGAGCAAAAGGAAAGAAAACTCTGCTGATGAAATTTGCCAAACTTGAAATAATAAGTTAAGTGAAGGGTAGATGGGTGATTGGTGATTAGTGATTAGTTTGAAAGTTTCAGAGGTTTCAGAAGTTTCAGAAGTTCAAAAAATTAAAGAATTAAATAAATTTGAAAAGTCTGAGATGTTTTAAAAATTTAAAGCGTTTGAAGCGTTTAAAGAATTAGAGGTTAAGAGAACAGATTGTTTTTAACTTGATTCTTCATTCTTGTCTTTGTTTCTATGTATTTGGAAAATTGCTTTTATTTTATTTATAACTAATTTGTTTGTTCTTGATTTAATGAAAAATATTTCTTAAACCAATTAAAATTGCATCATTTAATTTTTTATCTTTGCAACTAACAAAAAGTATCTAAGAATTATAACGAGGAAAAATTATAACTTAAAACTCAAAATATATGGCAGAAAAGCAAGCAGAAGAAGCTAAGAAACCTTCGTTGGAAAAACTGAAAGCATTGCAGTTGGCAATGGATAAAATAGAAAAAGACCATGGCAAAGGCACCATCATGAAGATGGGTGATAACAAAGTAGAAGATGTTCCTGTTATTTCAACCGGATCGATAGGACTAAATGTAGCATTGGGAGTTGGTGGTTATCCGCGCGGCAGGGTAATAGAAATTTACGGACCGGAATCGTCGGGTAAAACCACTTTGGCAATTCACGCTATTGCCGAAGCACAAAAAGCAGGCGGAATAGCCGCTATTATTGATGCAGAACACGCATTCGACCGTTTTTATGCTGAAAAACTTGGCGTAAATACCGACGAGTTACTTATTTCGCAACCTGATAATGGTGAGCAGGCACTGGAAATAGCCGATCAGTTGATTCGTTCATCGGCTGTGGATATCGTCGTTATCGACTCTGTGGCAGCACTCACTCCCAAAGCTGAACTCGAAGGTGATATGGGCGATTCAAAAATGGGCTTGCAGGCGCGTCTTATGTCGCAGGCATTACGAAAACTCACAGCCAACATAAACAAAACCAATACTACCTGTATTTTCATTAATCAGTTGCGTGAAAAAATCGGTGTTATGTTTGGCAATCCTGAAACAACCACGGGTGGTAACGCGCTGAAATTTTATGCATCAGTACGTCTTGATATTCGCAAAATCGGCCAGTTGAAAGATGGCGAAGATGCTATAGGTAACCAAACCCGCGTAAAAGTGGTGAAAAATAAGGTTGCACCACCGTTCCGTAAAGCAGAATTCGACATTATGTTTGGCGAAGGAATTTCGAAAACGGGTGAAATTCTTGATTTGGGTGTTGAATATGGAATAATCAAAAAAAGCGGCTCATGGTTTAGTTATGGCGATACTAAACTCGCACAGGGACGTGATGCTTCGAAACAAGTAATTAAAGATAATCCTGATTTGGCGGCAGAGTTGGAGGCAAAAATTGTGGAAGCAATTTCAGCAAAAAAATAGGAAAGCCTTTGGGGGGAAAGTGCCAATTTGCCAATGTGTCAATCTGATAATTTGCTAATTTAATACAGTTCTTTGATTAATTAATCGAAATTGATTAATCTTTTTTGCAAATGCTACATTCTAAATTGAATTACAAAATAAAGATATTTTAACCACATAAGAACACATAAGTCAACTAAACAATTAAGTATTGTTTTCTTTCTTTTGTGTTCTTATATGTTCTAATGTGGTCAATAATATAATGTGAGAAAGTTTTAAATAAAAAAAAGCGGTGAACTACACCGCTTTTTTTTAATCCTTTTCTTATCCAAGAAAACTTTTCAATAATTTACTTTTCGAAGCCGGACGCAATTTTCGAATGGCTTTTTCCTTAATTTGACGAACACGCTCACGTGTAAGGCCAAATTCGTCCCCTATTTCTTCAAGTGTCATTTCAGGCACACCTATTCCAAAAAATTTTTTTACAATGTCACGTTCACGATCTGATAAAGTGTGAATTAGCACTCTTTCAATTTCTTTGGTAAGCGATTCATTAATCAAAACTCTGTCGGCATTGGGCGAATCGTCGTTAATCATTACATCGAGTAGGCTGTTATCCTCACCTTCCACAAAAGGAGCATCAACCGAAATATGTCGGCCAGAAACTTTCATGGTGTCGGTAATTTTGTCAACAGGAATGTCGAGTTGCTCAGCAAGTTCTTCGGGCGATGGACGACGTTCATTTTCCTGTTCGAATTTCGAAAACGCCTTGTTAATTTTGTTGAGCGAACCAACCTGGTTGAGAGGCAACCTTACAATACGTGATTGCTCGGCCAATGCCTGCAAAATGGATTGACGAATCCACCACACTGCATAACTGATAAATTTAAATCCGCGTGTTTCATCAAATTTCTCAGCAGCTTTAATCAAGCCAAGATTTCCTTCATTAATCAGGTCGGGTAAACTCAATCCCTGATTTTGGTACTGTTTTGCTACAGAAACAACGAAACGCAGATTAGCGCGGGTTAGTTTTTCGAGTGCGGCACGATCGCCATTGCGAATGCGCTGAGCCAACTCTACTTCTTCTTCAACTGTGATAAGATCTTCTCTACCGATCTCCTGTAAGTACTTGTCGAGGGAAGCGCTCTCCCTGTTAGTAATGGATTTGGTGATTTTTAATTGTCTCATTTCTATATAGAAAATTAGCTTGCAAAATTAGTACTTTTATTTGAAATGAAAAAATCAATTTTACAGAAATACTGTTAAATATTTAGCGTTAAAACTCTTTAGAAAGTATAATAATTCACTTTGTTAATTGCAGTATTCATATCCACTCCCTCAAAGTTTACAACTCTTTTTTCAACTTCCTGCAACGCTTTTGTTGTCATTACAGTCTTACCTCCTTTACTATCTTCAGTTGTCATTTCCATAACAAAACCTCCAACCGATAATGTATTATGCAATGCCGACATTTTGGCAGCTCTGAAAATTCCTACATCGTTTGTAAGTTGGATTTCTGTTGTTAACCACACTTCGCCAAATATTTTTTTATACTGATAAGTATATTTCTTACAATTATAACCTAAAATCTTTTTGGAATCTTCAGTTGGCACAAGCTGAAGTTTTTTTATTTCTTTTTCGGTTGGATATTTAAAACCTCCTGCATTATAATAGGGTTCTGCTCCGGTTTTCCATATTTGGATTGCAACTTCGTTTTTAAGATCGAAAACTGTTTCCAATTCGTAATTTCCTGACATATCCAAAAGTTTAACCGAAAAATCCTTCCCGTTTGATTGATACCATGTTTTATATTCAATTTTTTTTACAAGTTCCGATGTTTTTCTGTAAAATAAAACTTCAAAAGAATTACATCGATTAAAAGAATAAGATTTTTCCCAATTCACTCCGGGAGCTTTGATTTTTACCTGTGTATTAACATTAGGAATGAATAGAAACAAAACTAATACTGAAAAAAAAATAATATTGATTTTTTTCATATTGCGTGGAATTAAAAAAGGCTGAAAATAATACCTTGCAAAGAATGAAACGTTATTGTAATCAAAATGTTTTATTTGTTTTTATAAATTTCAGCAATTATAAGAGTTAAAAAATCAAGCTGCAATTCCGATTGGAAAAGCAGCCCGATATTAAATCCTATATGACCAAATATTGTTAGTCAGCAAGATTAATAGCATAATAAGTAATTCTACCGTTAGGATATATTCCCGCTACATTCAATACCTTGAACTGATCGTTTGTATTGATTGCATCGTTGAGAATTTCCTTAATATCATCGACTGATTTTACTGAGCGATTATTAATTTTCACTATCACAAAACCTGCTTTAATACCTACTTCTGAAAATTTACCCTTTGAAACCGATTTCACTTCAACACCGTAACTTAAATTAAGTTGATTTTTCAGTTTATCGTCGGGTAATTTAAATTCGGCGCCTAAAATATCCAGACTGGCAGTACCTGAAACCACCGAAGTATTACCTTGGCTGTTTTTAAGTTCTACTGTTAATGTAAGAGGTTTGTTTCCCCGCATAACGGTAATATTTACTTTATCTCCCGGACTATAACGGCCAATTTGTTCTTGTAGCTGAGCTCCGTTTTTAATATTTACATCGTTAACCTTAATAATCACATCTTCTTTTTTGATACCTGCTTTTTCAGCTGCGCTGTTCTCAACCACTTCGTCAACATAAGCCCCTTCGAGTGTTTTCAGGTTTTTCTCTTTGGCAATTTTGTCAGTTACATCTCCCATTCTCACTCCAAGTACAGCACGCTGAACAACACCAAACTGACGTATATCCGACACTACTTTTTGAACTATACTTGTTGGTACTGCAAAAGCATATCCGGCATAGGATCCTGTTTGAGAAGCTATAGCTGTATTGATACCAACCAATTCGCCACGTGTATTTACAAGTGCACCTCCACTGTTACCGGGATTTACTGCAGCATCAGTCTGAATGAACGCTTCAATTTTCATGGGTGCATTTAAGATATTAATGCTACGAGCTTTCGCGCTTACAATACCTGCAGTTACAGTTGAGGTAAGGTTAAATGGATTTCCAACAGCAAGCACCCACTCTCCTATTTTTAGTGAGTCGGAATTTCCAAAAAGTATTACAGGCAAATTTTCTGCTTCAATTTTTAGCAAAGCAATATCAGTGTTTGGATCTGCACCAATCACTTTTGCCTGGAACGAACGATTATCGTTAAGAGTTACTTGTATTTCTTTCGATTTATCAATTACATGATTGTTAGTTACGATGTAACCATCTTCTGAAATAATCACTCCAGACCCCGAACCTTCCTGCATTGGCATATCGTCCTGTTGCTGCCGCTGTTGTGGACGACCGAAAAAATACTCAAAAAACGGATCGCTCGGGAAACCAAAATTACGAACCTGCATGGGTGTTTTGGTTTTCACGTGCACCACTGCATGTACCGAAAGCTCGGCAGCACGGGTAAAATCGGTGTTAAAAGCAGCAGCATTAACATTTGAAGTGTAAAGTGCAGGAGCTTTTTGTCCGGCAAAAACAGATTCAGTTTTCTGATTTGATGAATGGTTTTTTAAATATTGGCCGGTAAAATAACTCGAAGCCACACTCACTACAACTACGGCTGCAAAAAGAATTGCCAAACCTGATTTCTTTTGAATATTCATATTTTTTTGTTTTTAAATGTTTGAGATTTCTATTTTTTAAATACAACGCAAATTTCATCAAAAGTTATTCCCGCAATGATTTATAATGCAGATATTTGTCGAAATTTAACAGTCAACAATAGATGCTTAACGCGTATTAACGGGCTAAATTTTAACATTTAAAAAAAATGAAATTCCCCAACAAAAAAGCCGTCTGAATTGTCAGACGGCTTTGTCAGTTTATTATAAAAGTGTCAATAAACTGTCAGAATTACTTATTTTTTGTAACCATAAACTGCCAGTTCGCCTAATTCTTCTTCAATACGAAGTAATTGATTGTATTTTGCCATACGGTCGGAGCGGCTGAGCGATCCGGTTTTTATCTGACCTGAGTTTGTAGCCACAGAAATATCGGCAATGGTTGCATCTTCTGTTTCGCCCGAACGATGCGATGTTACCGTAGTATAACCGGCGCGATGTGCCATTTCAATTGCATCGAGCGTTTCAGTAAGTGAACCAATCTGATTTACTTTAATTAGTATTGCATTACAAGCCCCCATCTCTATACCTTTTTTGAGGTATTCAATGTTTGTTACAAAATTATCATCACCAACAAGTTGAATTTTGCTTCCTATACGTTTTGTCAACATTACCCAACCATCCCAGTCAGATTCAGCCATTCCATCCTCTATTGAATCAATCGGATATTTATTAATCAATTCTTCGAGATAATCAGCTTGTTGAGCTGATGTTCGTTTAGCTCCGTTCGCTCCTTCAAATTTCGAATAATCATAAATTCCATCAACATAAAATTCAGATGCTGCACAATCCAAACCAATCATTACATCTTTACCGGGTTTGTAACCGGCTTTTTCAATAGCTGTAATAATTGACTCAAGGGCATCTTCAGTTCCTTTCAGAGTTGGTGCAAATCCACCTTCATCACCAACAGCAGTACTTAAATTTCTTTCGTGCAAAACTTTTTTCAAAGAGTGAAAAACTTCGGCTCCCATACGTAAGCCTTCACGGAATGATGTTGCACCAATAGGACGAATCATAAATTCCTGAAAAGCGATAGGTGCATCGGAATGTGAACCGCCGTTGATAATGTTCATCATGGGCACAGGCAAAGTATAAGCGTTTGTTCCACCAATGTAACGATACAATGGTAAACCAAGATAATTTGCGGCAGCTTTTGCTACTGCAAGCGAAACGCCAAGAATAGCATTTGCTCCCAATTTTGATTTGGTTTTTGTACCATCGAGCGCTATCATTTTTTTATCGATAAGGCGTTGTTCAAGGGCAGAAATACCTTGCAGCACTGGAGCTATTACATTATTAACGTTTTCAACAGCTTTCAGTACACCTTTTCCCAAATAGCGACTTTTGTCGCCATCGCGCAATTCTATTGCTTCGTTTTCGCCGGTTGAGGCTCCGGATGGAACAGCAGCACGACCTAAAATACCTGATTCCAGATAAACATCTACTTCAATTGTGGGATTTCCACGTGAATCGAGAATTTCTCTCGCAACAATTTGTTGAATTCTACTCATAAATATTATTTTTTTATTTGGATTTATAATTTTGGGCGCAAATGTATAAAATGTTTTTAGCACAGAATTATTTATTCAGAAAATTAATAATAAATTTGCAAAACATAATTCCAAATCTATAAACAACAGAAAATGAAAAAAGTTCTCCTGACTTTAATTATCGGATTAACTCTCACTTCCTGTGCTGAACTCTTACAAATTATTACAAAGACCGGTACCACAGGAAATGTTAGTCCATCACCGGTAACTACGGAAGAAAACATAGCAGGACTAAAAAGTTCGCTCGATTTCGGTATTGAGAAAGCAGTAAATCTTCTTGGTATTGAAAATGGATTTTATGGCAATGCACTACTCAAACTCATGTTACCGCCCGAAGCGCAACCGGTTATTGACAACATAAAACTGATTCCCGGCGGTCAGGAACTCGTAGATAAAGCGATTCTTGCCATCAATCGATCGGCAGAAGATGCTGTTAAAGAAGCGATTCCGATTTTTAAAACCGCCATTAAAAACATGACTTTTAGCGATGTTATGAATATTTTATTTGGGGCTGAAAATGCTGCAACTGAATACCTCAGGAGCAACACATTACCACAACTAACTTCGGCATTTGCTCCGAAAGTGAAAGAGTCGTTAGCAAAACCTTTAGTAGCGAATGTATCTACAAACGAAACATGGAACTTGCTGAGCAATGGTTATAACAGCATAGCTTCGAGTCCGATTGGCATGATTGCTGGTCTGAAAACTTTTAATGTAAGTTTGGAAGAGTATGTTACTCAAAAAGCGCTTGAAGCTTTGTTTATCAAAGTAGCAGAGCAGGAAAAAGCCATTCGTACAAATCCGGTTGAGCGAGTTACAGCATTGCTTCAAAGAGTTTTTGGACAGTTGGATAAGAAATAGTTGAAAGTTGAAAGTTGAAAGTGAGAAAGTTAATAAGTAGGAAAAGCGGATTTAAAGTAAATAAATAATTAATGCAAATCAGGCATTTTGAACATAAAGACATTGATTTTAAGCGTTGGGACAATGCAATAACCAATTCTCAAAATATGCTTACGTACGCATATTCATGGTATTTAGATGTAGTATCGCCTGAATGGGAAGCACTTATTGGTGGAGACTATGAATACTTAATGCCTCTTCCTGTAAAACGAAAATATCACATACCTTACATTGTTCAGCCTTTTCTTACGCAGCAATTGGGGGTTTTTTCTAATCATGAAGTAACTCAGGAAATTATTGAAAATTTTATTAAAAAAATTCCTTATTACAGCTATGAACTTCATCTTAACGAGAAAAATGCTTACCCTGAAATTGCTCTGTTACCTAATTATGTTTTGTATCTGATTAAAACCTACGAACAGTTAGCAAAAAAATTTTCAAAAAACACTCTTCGGAATATTGAAAAAGCAAGTAAACTACCTCAAAAGGTATCAGAAAATACAGATATTGAACTGTTTTTAGAATTTTATACTTCAACAGCAACCCATTTAAAAGAATCGCAAATACATCTGATTAACAATGTTTTAAGAATTGCAGTTGAAAAAAATGTAGTACAACTTTTCAGCGTACAAAACACTGATAATCAAATCATAGCATCTCTTGCTTTATTGACTTGCCCGACTCGCATGATATATTTTTTACCTGCATCGAACAGTGAAGGAAAAAAAAATTACTCGATGTTTTTATTAGTGGACTACATTATTAAAAAACATGCCGGAGAAAAAAAAATATTCGATTTTGAAGGCTCTACTATCGAAGGTATTGCACGATTTTACAAGGGATTTGGAGCTGTAAATCAACCTTATTACTCGCTCAAACGTTTCAGACCATCGTTTCTGGTGGGTAAATTTTCAGAAAAAACATGAGGCTGGATTGGGCAGATAACATAAGATTTATTGCAACAGTATGTGTAATTATTCTCCACACTTCTGCTACGGGATTGTACTTATTAAATGACGTTTCCATAACAAACTGGTGGATTGCAAATGCCGTCATTTCAGGTACCAGATTTGCTCTACCGTTCTTCTTTTTGCTTTCTGGCGCATTAAATCTAAACAATAACTACTCCACATTCACTTTTTACAAAAAAAGATTTTTTCGTGTTTTTATTCCATTTTTATTTTGGGGAATTCTATTCAGTACTGCTTTTTTTACTTATTATTTAATTGACAATCGTCCCGTTTCGATATTTTTATTATTGAAAGATTTTGTGTTTTATCAGGGGGTTTTCAGAGTTCAGGAATATCATTTGTGGTTTTTGTATGTTCTGATTGGAATTTATATTATAACACCACTCATTAAATTATTTACAAATAAATTGACCAATTTAAAAATTATATTGTTTTTTATTTTTTGGACAATAATATTGATAATCAACACTTTCGATATTAAAACTGATACCCTGCTATTTATATTTAGATTTTTAGCATATACAAGTTATTATACAGCAGGTTACATATTGTACAAAACTAAACCAATTATAAAAAATAAATTTCCCAATTTATCAATATACATCACGTCTGTGACTTTTATGGCTACGTCAACTTATTATTTAACCAAAAATGATGGACTACTGAATGAACATTTTAATCAAACCGCTTCAATTACTGTTTTTATTCAGACCCTTGCTTTATATTTTTTTATCATACAATTAAATTTGAAAAAAAATACTTATAAACTTATTCGGGACGAAATAAACCGTTATGGTTTAGGCATTTATATTATTCATGCTACAGTTTTGAGTATTATGGAGCAAACAGGCTTAGATTGGAATTTTATTCATCCGCTCTTAGGAATTCCCATAACCTCAATAATTTGCATCTTTGTTTCTTATTTTATTATTCGTTCGATGCATAAAATCCCTTGGTTAAAGTATGTAGCCGGATAAATTACATTCTTCAAATAAAAACAAAAAATCCATTATTAATTTTGAAACGAAATATATTATTCATATCTCGATGGTATCCAACAAAGTATGATCCAATGGAAGGACTTTTTGTGCAAAAACATGCTCATGCAGTAAGTTTATACAATAATGTTTCTGTTTTATTTGTGTATGAACATAGTGATGTGAAAAAATTTGAAGTTTGCACTTCAAAATACCACGATATAAATGAGATTATTGTATATTACCCTGCTTATAAAAATGTAATTCTAAATAAAGTTTTCAAGCATTTACGTTTCCTTTATGCTTATGTAATTGGATTCAGAAAATTGAAAAAGTTGGATCTCAGAGTTGATTTAGTTCATGCTAATGTGCTTACAAGAACCGTATTAATTGCATTTTTATACAAATTAATAACTAAAACTCCATATGTAATTACCGAGCACTGGACTCGACTACTACCCGGAAGAAACGGATTTAATGGTTTTTTGAGAAAATTTTCCGCAAAACTTGTTGTGAAAAATGCCGGTTGTATAATGCCTGTCTCCAATGAATTATTGTGTGGGTTAAAAGAAAATAAACTGTTACTTACAAAATACATGATTGTTGAAAATGTGGTTGACGAATGCTTCTATAATGAATATCCAAAAACAAAACGCAATAAAATAAGATTGTTGAATGTCTCCTGCTTTTTGGACACCGCAAAAAACATAAGTGGATTGCTTCGAGTTATTCGAAAACTTTCAGAACACGGTAATGATTTTGAACTTGTATTAATTGGAGAAGGTATCGATTATCAAAAAATTTATGAATACTACAAAAGCCTTCAATTTGAAAACGATGATATAGTAAGTTTTGTCGGATTAAAAACATCGGAAGAAGTTGCCAAAATGATGCAAAATGCTGATTTATTGGTTCAATTTTCGAACTACGAATCGGCTGGCGTTGTGGTTCAGGAAGCATTGGTTTCAGGTTTACCTGTGGTAAGCTCAAGCGTAGGAATTGCACCTGATTACATAAATGAAACAAATGGAAGGCTTGTAGAGCCGGGTGATGAAAATGAATTACTTATTGCTTTGAAAAATACTATCGAAAATATTCATAATTATGATAAAAAACAAATCAGGAAAAATGTAGAGAATAATTTCAGTTATGCCAATATTGGTCAGAAATTTACATCGATTTATAACAACATTATCGAAAAAAAATAAAATTTATGCACGGATTTGGCATCAGTATATCTTTCAGTAACGATTTTATAATCAACGATTTTCAATGGAAAAAACCTTTCAATTTTCAAACCGGATTTGAAAAACGTAAGCTGCAACTGAAAAATTTTTATGCAGAGCAATATACATTGAAAAAATTTATTCATGACAAAATTTGGTTACACAACGAAAAGTATTTCATGGTAACCGAAGGTATCATTACTAATTTTGATGAACTTCTTCAGAAATATTCCACTACTACATTAGAATCACTTATGGATATTCTGTTTGAAAAAGAACATTTTTTTCAGGAATTCAGAGGAAATTTTTGTGGTTTTCTGTATAACACAAGAAATGAATCTTTCGTTGCATTCAACAATCACACCGGCACTAAAAAAGTTTTCTTTTTCAGGAACAAAAAAATTGCATTGGTCTGTACAGACTTGTTCACATTGACTAACGTTTTGAAACGTCTGAATATTAATTACTCTCCTGATATTGCATCGGCTTATCTTCTGCTTTCAAGCGGATTCATGATAGGAAATAAAACGCTTGTTGCTGAAATACAGCAAATTTCGGCAGGCGAATATATTGAAATTAAGCAAACAAATGTAAGTTTGAACAGCTATTTTCAAATTACAGAAATTAAAGAAACTTCAGATTCAAAAGCAGAAATGATCAGTCGTATTGATTTTCTTTTCAAACAGGCAATAAAACGCGAATTTGAAATTGATAAAAAAGATCGACTCATTTCAATATCTACATTAAGTGGCGGACTTGATTCGCGCATGACGGCACTTACAGCGCACAAAATGGGTTATACTCAAGTATTATTTAATTTCTCCGAAAAAGGATATGCAGATCAACTTATAGCTCAAGATATTGCAAAGGCGTTTAATTTAAAACTAATATATTCTGCTTTGGATGGGACATCGCTTACAAACATTGATGAGAATATTGCTGTGAATGATGGTTTAACCATATATACAGGAACGTCGCATGTTTTCAGCGCAATGAAAAATATGAACATCGAAAATTCCGGACTTATCCATACAGGAATATTGGGTGATGCTATTTTCGGAAGTTATTTAAAAAGTGTAAAGCCAACGAAACCAGATATATATGATGGCAACTATTCTACATTATTAATCCACAGGGCATCAAAACTAAAAACTGAAATTGCTTCGAAATACCTTACCGAAGAATTATATAAGTTCAACACGCGAGGTTTTTATGGTATTAACAACGGTTTTTTATTTTTCGATTTGGCAGGCGAAAGTCTTTCACCTTTTTTGGATGCAGATTTTCTGCAATATGTTCTTTCGATACCTCGTAAATACAGATATAAAGAAAAAATTTATATTGAATGGATACGAAACTATTATCCCGATATTTCGAATTTTGTTTGGGAAAATATTGGAGGGAAACCTACTAATAACGAAATCTTAAGGGCATATTACAGAACTAAACGTGCGATTATAAAACGCTTACCCATTAACACAATGTGGAAAAACAATATGAATCCTGAACAAATATGGTACGACAGGCAGCCTGAAGTGAAAAAAGTTCTTGACCAATATTTCAACGAAAATCTTCAACTTACCGAGTTTAGTAAAGAACTTCAAAACGATGTAATAAAATTATATAAAACAGGTAAAATCAACGAAAAAACGCAAGTATTGACTTTATTATCAGCTTATAAACTTTTATTCTCGAACTAAATGCTGAATAAAATAAACCAGATATTTCAAAGCACGAACAAAAAAGGTTTTTTCCACCTATTATCAGCTAATTTATTGATCCAAATAGTGGGTTTTGCATCACAATTGATAGTTGCCGGAATACTTTCGCCCGATGATATTGGACGCATCAAAATCATTCAGACTTTTTCTGCGCTTTTTTCAATCGTTGGAGGAATGGGTTTTAATGCTTCAACGTTAAAATTATGCTCTGAAAATCGTTCAGAAAAAGAAAAAATTCAATTGCTTTATTCAGGTATAATTTTTACTATAGGTGCTACTTTTCTGGTTTATCTTTTTGTAATTTTAATGAATTTTTGGGGAGTTCTTTCCTCAGATAAAATTATAAAACTCTTAATACCACTCGGACTATTTCCATTGATTACCAACAGTTTATTTGCTGTTTTTACAGCATATTTTCAAGCTGACAAACAAATTAAACACCTCTCAGGTTTAACCATTAGCAATAAACTTATAACAATAGCCGGAATAGTTCTGCTTACAATATTTTTCGGTATCAAAGGTTATTATATCGCATTTAATGCAAGTTTATTTATTATTCTGATACCTTGTTTTACCTTTTTGTTTACGCAAAGTAAAGCACACCTTCTGAACTTTACCGAATCAAAAAAACACTTTAACACACATTGGTTTTATGCCCGAAAATCGGTTTTAACACAAATTGTATCCGAAGTTTCAGCCTATCTCGACATTCTGATTATCAACTTCATGATCACAGACATAACGGAGATAGGTTTTTACAGTTTTGCGCTTACGCTTACAGTGGCACTGAGGGTTTTTCCGGGCACAGTTCAGCAAATTTCCATTCCTTATTTCTCTTCCACACAAGTTGATAAAAGTGATTTTCTGAAAACATACAGTTACTACAACAAGCAACTTTATTTAGTAGTTTTCGGAACACTTTTGATAGCTTTATCATTTGCTTCGCCCATAATTAGTTTTATTTTCGCGGGAAAATATAATCCTTCGATTCCTTATTTTGTAATTTTGGCTATCGGTTGGAGTATCAGGCAACTTACACAGTTACAAAGTGCAGCAATTTTCGGTTTAGGAAAAATTCAATACAATGCTTACGCTAACTTGGTGATAATGATTTTCAATCTCATAGCATTACCCATTACAATTTATTTCTATGGATTGAAGGGAGCTGCCTTTGTCTGCATTCCATCAAATTTGCTATACGTTCTTATTTCGAGATTTTTTTTAATGAAAGCTATAACCAAAAAATTTCAGGAAAATTACGAGAAATAAAAATCTGCCTTTTGCAGATTTTATCTTCGATTAATACTTCATTGCTCTGTCCATGTGGCGCTTATCTTCTTTTTCTTTCAACGATTGTCGTTTATCGTAATTTTTCTTACCTCGTACAAGTGCGATTTCGAGTTTTGCGAGTCCATTTTCGTTGATAAAAAGCTTAAGTGGAACTATAGTATAACCGGTTTCTTTGGTACCACGCATGAGTTTTTTTAATTCCTTTTTGGTAAGTAAGAGTTTTCTTTCGCGTTGCACTTCATGATTATTGTAAGTTCCAAAACGATAAGCGGCAATATGCATATTCTTCACCCAGAGCTCATTTCCCACAAAAATACAATAAGTATCGTTCAAACCGGCTTTACCTTCACGTATCGATTTTATTTCTGTGCCAAATAGCTGAATTCCTGCAACATATCTCTCAAGAATTTCGTAATCGAACGAAGCTCTGCGGTTTTTAATTTGTATGTTTGACGGTTTGAACATATTTACCACTTAAAATTTATGCAAAGTTAGGTTTTTTAGCTTATATAAAAGAGTATCGATATCAAAAAAATCTATATTTCAGGTTTTAAAAAAGTAAAATTATCAGATAAACCGTGGCAGTGTTTTTAACCAAAAAATATGATTATATTTGTTGTCGATTTAAAGGAAGACAAGCTTTTTAAGTATAATTCTTATAATCAATTTATAAAATATGTCTGAATCTGAAGAAATTAAATTATATATAGCGGGTTTGGTTTATAATCAGTCAGTTGTAGGTACATACGGATTGGTACTTGCCGAAGAACAGGGAAAACGCCGATTCTCGGTAATGATTGGTGAACCTGAGGCTCAATCTATTGCCATGAAGTTGAACAATAAAAAACCTCCTCGTCCGCTTACACACGATTTGATTTTTAACATACTTAAATCGTTGAATGCCACATTGGTTAAAGTTTTGATCAGCGATATGGTTAATGATATTTTTTATTCAGAACTCCATATTAAAGTTGATGACAGGATAATTATTGTTGATGCCAGAACTTCGGATGCAGTAGCACTTGCTGTACGATGCTATTCGCCGCTTTACATAAAATCAAATATCATAGATTTAGTGGGAA
>CAZDSY010000076.1:0-15447 GCA_964508285.1 uncultured Paludibacter sp. | reverse complement strand
TAAAGTTGCATTTACAACTTGAATTTAGCTTTCAATAAAACCGTTGTAAACAAGAAACTGACATTACATTAACCTGAAATTTACGGGCAATGTCATACGAACCTTTACGGGTTTACCGTTTTGCATTCCCGGCTTCCACTTTGGCATGGATTTAATTACACGTAATGCTTCTTTATCCAAACTCGGATCGACACTTCTAACAATTTCGATATCTTCTATAGATCCATCTTTCCCAACAACAAACTGACAAATAACTCTTCCTTGCGTATAAGTTTCAATTGCAATTTGCGGATAACGGATATTTTTTGACAAATATTCGTTTACATTTCCATTAAATTGAGGCATTTTTTCAGCAAAAACTACTGGCACATCCGGCATATCCTCAATTGGTACATCACCATAAGCAATTGGAGGAGAAGGAACAACTTCATCTTTATTAAAATCCGATTTAAATTCAACTTTTTTAACTGCAATGTTATCATCTACCACTTTAATTTCATCAATTAGTTGAACAGGAGGTGGAGGAGGAGGTGGAGGATTTACATTAGTTTGTGGAATTTCTACTATTAAGTCCTCTGTTACATCTGCAGATACAATTGGTTTAAAAACTTCTACTTTTGATTTTGACCACTCAAGTGCAATATAAGCTAATGATAGTACCATTACAAATCCAATCATATACATAATTGTTTTTTTGTTTTCGAGATAAGCTCCCGATGTTTTTTTCTTTTCCATAATTTTAGCGTTTAATAGTTGAAAATATGTTGGTTCTTATTTAAATAACGTAACAGTAATTGTATTTAGTATTGTTTGTTAAAAAAAAAATACAAATTAAACCACACACTAAAACTGTCAAAATTTACACATACAACAGTACAGAGATGCTATAATTTTGTACAACCGTAAACAAAAAACTAATACATAAAAAATGAAAAAAAATTTCCAAAACTTAGTAGTTCTATTATTAACTCTCGGGCTTTCATTATCCGCTCTTCATGCCCGAACAATTTATGTTTCCACTACCGGTAACGACAATAACACCGGCACTGAAACTTCACCTTATTTAAACATTCAAAAAGCTATAGACGAAGCAGCGCCCGGTGATATTATATATGTTCGGGGCGGAACTTATATGCTTACTAAAAGAATTAAAATTGAAAAAGCCGGAACAGCCGATGCCAGGATCAGTTTATTTGGTTATCCGGGAGAAAGAATTATCATTGATGGAACAAATATCGCAGCTAACAGCGTTAATGAATTTAAACAGGCACGTTGTATATATGTTAATCATTTTGGCGATTACTGGCATTTCAAAAACCTTGAATTGTGCAATGCTAAGGACAATGGTATGAAATTGGAAGGCAGCTATAATATTGTTGAAAACTGCAAATTTTATGGCAACAACGATACAGGTCTTCAGATTGGAATGTACAAAGATTTTTCGATAGAAGAAACAAAATCGTTCCCGATAAGTGGCGAACCGCAATTTAATCCAGGATTCTCCTATTGCAAGTATAATAAAGTAATTAACTGCGATGCCTGGGACAATTACGATAAACGATCGTATAATGGTTCTGACGATGGTGGCGATGCCGATGGTTTTGCTGCAAAACTTTTTCCCGGTCCCGGCACCGAATTTTATGGTTGTCGTGCATGGAATAATTCCGATGATAACTGGGACTTGTACATGGTATATCACCCGATAATAATTGAAAACTGCTGGAGCTGGAACGCAGGAAAAAGATCAGATGGTTCTTCACCCGGAAACGGAAACGGCTTCAAACTTGGCGGTGGTGGAACTTCGGGAGGTGCAGCATTTCCTCAATCGGTTGGCGCTCACGTTGTACGCAATTGCGTTGCTTTCGATTGTGCTCACAAAGGTTTCGACCAAAACAATGCTTACGAAGCCATGTATCTTTTCAATAATGTAGCCTGGGGAAATGAATATAATTACCGATTCCCTACTATATTTATGTACGGAACAATGTACATGCGAAATAACATAGGTTTCAAACCGGTTACGCTGAACCATGAATTCTTATCGGCTAACAAAGAAGGTGCACAGGTTCCGAATACCGCTTACAACAGCTGGACAACTTTTGATGGCTGCGACCCTTATAAAGATGGAAATAAAGTAAATGGCACCGCTGTTTACGCTAAAGATTATTCAGCACAATTCAAAAGCCTTTCATCAACTTTATTTCTTGCAGCTCGTCAGGCTGATGGAAGTTTACCCGACAATGATTTTGCAAAACTAAAAGAAGGAAGTATTTTTATAAATGCAGGTGAAAATATTGAAAACTTCACTCCCATTGCTCACAGTCCGGGTGGTTTAACACTTCCTCCTGTTTCAATTTTATATAATGATGGTAAAGCTGATATGGGAGCTTATGAGACCGGTGATCCAACAACAGCCATTTTGAGTATAATTTCAGGCAAAGCAGATCAGTTTGTGTTTGCCGGAACAGCCATTACAACTACTGTTTATAAATGGGGAGGCGCAGCTACTGATGTTACTGTAAGTAATTTACCCGATGGTTTAACAGCAGTGAAAGATGCCACAGCAAAAACAGTAACCATTTCGGGAATTCCTACAGCAGAAGGAACATATTCCATTGTAAATGTAGGTGGTATAAATTCAATTACTTTAACCGGACAAATTAAAATTTCGAATGTAGCGCCAGCCACACTTACACTTACAGAAGGAAAAGCTGCTCAGGAAGTATTTTTTGGAAATGCCATGATAACAACCGTATTTACTTGGGGTGGTGGAGCTACCGGAGTTACTTATACTACACTGCCAAACGGAATTAATGGAGTTGTTAACGAATCGGCAAAAACATTAACAATTTCAGGAATTCCAACTGACGATGGTAGTTTTCTGATAAGTACAGTAGGCGGAATGGAAGGTTCAACAGTTACGATAAACTGTAACATAACCCGTGTTCTTCCAACAAAAATTCTTACCGGCGACTGGTATCATATTCAGGATGCTTACAATGCAATTCCGTCTGATTTAGTAGGTGTAGTTACTTATGCCACAGGCACCGATGCCGCAAATCCAACAGTTTGGAATCCTAATTATGTAGAAACAACCGGAAGCGCTCCAAGCGGTTGCACTACAGGTGCAATTAATGTAGAACGTAGCGGTGGCAGTGTAACCTGGACTTTGCCAAGTTTGGTGGAAATGAAATCGAACATTCACTTTACAGGTACACGCACACTAAACCTTGAATATACTGTTGGTGGTGTAACAAAAACATGGACATCGGCTTCATTGGCAAGACAGACCATGCTTAATTGGGACATGATGCTTGCAATTGGCTTAGAACCAACTAAGAAACCGGTTACAATTAAATTTATCAATACGTCAACATCAGGAGGTATTCGTATTTACGATTTCTTTGTAAAAACTTATGATGAATCAACTGGTATAAAAAATACTGAAATGCCAAAAGTACAGTATAACATGTACCAAACTGAAACAGCATTGATAGTTTATGGTGAAATAGCTCAACTAAAGGTGTATTCAATTTCCGGCGAAATGGTTTCACAATCTACCATGTCGCAAATGGTTGAAACGAGTAGATTAAACAAAGGTGTTTACATTGTTCAAATCGAAGATGTAAACGGAAATATAGCTTCACAGAAATTTATAAAAAGATAAATACATCCTATAATCCTAACAGGTTTTAAAAACCTGTTAGGACAAAAAATCACCTTAAAAAATATATACAAATGAGAAAACTTTTACCCCTTATTTTATTCATATTACTTACCGGATTCGTAAGCGCTCAAATCACCATTTCTGAAAATTTTGAAACCGGATTGCCAACCTCAGCTCCCTCGAGTGAAACAACGGCAACTTTAAGTTCAGGCGTTTGGAAACTCAATGGAACTTTTGGAAAATCCGATAACGGAAGTATGCGCCTTGCCATGAATACAAATGGTTACGCCATAACCCCTGCCATTAACAAACCCACATCAGTTTCATTTGTGCATCGTGGCAGTGGAAGCGGTAAAGTTATTACCGTTTATAAATCGATAAATAACGGAGCCGATTGGACTTCGATAGGAACGGCAACTGTAAGTTCTTCTTCCACTTATGCGCAAGCTAACATGTCGGTTGGTGAAGCAGGGACAAAAAATGTGTTGCTAAAATTTGTATGTGGTTCGGCTACCATTTATATTGACAATGTTGAAATAACTTGTTCAAACATGGGGGATGAACCAACTACTCAAGCTTCAATTTTTGCAACAAGCGTTTTAGGCACTTCAATGACTATTAATTTTGTAAAAGGCAATGGCGATGGTCGTTTGCTTGTTTATTCGAAAGGGACTCCGGTAACATGGACTCCAGTAGATGCTACACCTTATCTAAATTTGCCAAAACAATTGGATGACAATGTAATGGGAGTGTATGCCGGAAATGCTGATAATGTATCAGTTACAGGTTTGGAAGCAGGTGAAACCTATCATTTTGCCGTTTTTGAATATTCCGGCGCTAACGATGCTATCAATTATCTAACTTCTACAGTGGGGCGTCTTGAACAAAAAACAATGGAAGTCCCAAGCATCACCATAAATCCTTCTGCAATAAATTTTGGCGCTGTAAAAACCGGCACTTTCAGCAAACGTAGTTTTACAGTTTCGGCAAAATTTCTTTATCCCGCAGCAGGAAATATTACTGTGTTAGCTGATCCTGATTTTATGATTTCCACATCATCAGCTGATGGATTTACAACTTTGTTGAATTTACCCTATTCAGATGCTACTTTAGCTCAAACTACACTTTATGTTAAATTTACACCAACAGCATTACAACCCTACAATTACAGCACAAGTATTTCCGGTGGTACTGCATCAGCTAATTTACAACTATTAGGCACAGGTTCAAACACCGATTCGAAAACCTACTATTTATCGCCCACAGGAAACGATGCAGGAGAAGGAAGTTACGACTCGCCATGGTACAATCTGCAAAAAGCAGTTGATGCGGCAGTGCCTGGCGACACCATCATTTTAAGAGGAGGAACTTATTTCCCAACTATGATGAAAGATGGCACAAAAACCACCGTACGAATATCAACAAAAGCATCTACTGACAAACGAATAACAATAAAAAATTATCCCGATGAATTTCCGGTTTTAAATTTCAAGGATCAACCAAAAAAATTAGGTGTTCGCGGAATTTTATTAACCGGAAGTTACTGGACGATTTACGGCATACACATTACTCAAGCCGGGGACAATGGAATTAAATTAGAAGGAAATTATAACCGTATTGAACGCTGTACATTTAGTTACAACGATGATACCGGACTGCAACTCGGTTTCGGGCACAATTTTTCGGACACCTGGCCGGGAATTTCATCGAACGATGGCAGTTATTGTGCTTATAATGATATTATCGACTGTGATTCCTATTTGAATTGCGATGCCGATAATTACGGTAGCGATGCCGATGGTTTTGCCTGCAAAATGCACAACGGTAAAGGGAATCGTTTTATTCGCTGTCGTGCTTGGGATAATGCCGATGACGCATGGGATTTATACGAAACCGATTATCCTGTTTATTTGATTGAATGTTGGGCATGGGGCTCAGGACGCGCGGAAAATTTCACGTGGGTGCAGGCTTCCGGATCGTTTCAGGGAAATGGAAACGGTATAAAAATGGGTGGAAACGGTACAGGTGGATCTTCAAAAGGAAAGCACGAAGCATGGAATTGTGTAGCTTTCAATAACAATAAAACCGGCTCGGTAAAAGGTTTTGACCAAAACAGTCATAGCGGTGGCGAAAAATTAGTAAACTGCCTGGCTTTTGGAAATGGTTACGATTTCATGTTTGAAACAAATGGTACTTCAAGAGAGTATTATAATAATGTTTGCTTTGGTAATATAGAAATAGCATCAGGAAGCACCGAAAGCAACAACGCTATGCTTTCCACAAGTGATAAAGCCTGGAAAAACAATGTAGTTCGCGGATTTGGAGCTTCAGATTATGTAAGTTTGAGCGAAACAGATGCAAAAGCGCCACGTGGAGCAGATGGTAGTATGCCAGCAAAATTTGCCCGTTTGAAAAACAGTAGTGTTCTTATTGATAAAGGCTTATTTTTAAATATTCCCTATACTGATGAGTTTCCATATTTGGCTCAGCAAGCTTATGGAAACGGGCGGGATTTGGGACCTTATGAACTGAAAGAAGGAGAAGTTTTATCGGCATTACAAATAATTATGAATCATAATGCGAAATTAGATGTATCAGTTCTTCCAAATCCTTGTAAAACTGAGGCGGTTGTAAAATTCAGCTCTGATTTTTCAGAAAATGCATCAATTAAAATTTTAAATATTAACGGACAATTAATTTACGATGCTTTTAACAAAACCATCGATTCAGGCATTGATTATTTTATTCCGGTATCAGTTAATGGTTTGGAAAACGGTATTTATCTATGTCAGTTAACTGTGGGTAATCAAACCAAAACTACCAAATTGGTTGTATCACGCTAATTCGATTGCTATAAACTTTTCCAAAGTTTTAGAACTTTGGAAAAGTTAAATTAAAAAAATCTATATGAAGAAACTATTACTCATTATCCTTTCAATTCTAATTCTTACATCGGCATATTCCCGCCAATTATGGCTTTCGCCAATCGGAAGTGACTCCAATAATGGTTTAACTCTTGAAACTGCCTGGAAAACTCCTGGTTTTGCTTTTAATACAATGGTAGCCGGCGATACTTTATGGGTAAAAGGCGGATCTTACATTGTGAATGCTACAGTAAAATCAAAAAACGCAGGGACAAAAACTCAGCCTGTAAAAGTATTTGCCGTGAGAGGAGAAAAACCTGTTTTCGATTGTTCTTCGTTTCGGAATTATGGTAGTGAAAGTTCAACATATCGCGGAATGGATTTACGTCAGTCATGGTGGCATGTGCGTGGAATAAAAATTTTCAAAGCCGGACATAACGGAATTATTGTTGCCGGAGAAAATATTATCGTTGAAGGTTGTATTATCGAAGAATGCGGACATGATGGAATTTCTATTGGTGCCGGTTCGGTAAATGCACTTATACTTAATTGCGATTCGTACAGAAACGCCGAAATAGCCGGTAAAGGTGAAAACGGCGATGGTTTTGCAGCGAAAGAAGGAACAGGCACAATATTTCGCGGTTGTCGTGCATGGGAAAATGCCGATGATGGTTGGGATGTTTATGGCAGCAATCAACCTGCTCTCATTGATAGTTGCTGGTCGTTTGGCAATGGCGTAAATTATTGGCCTGATTTGATAACAAGTTATCAGGGCGATGGTAATGGATTTAAACTTGGTGGCGGCGGTGGAGTTGATGGCAATGCTCCAAATGTTGTTTTGCACAGTTTCGCATTCAGCAATGTAAGTAAAGGTTTTGATCAAAATCATAATGCATGGGGAATTACATGTATAAATTGCACAGGATATAACAATAATGGCATGGGAAATTTTGCTTTTCAGGAAGTTCCTGCACAAGGCAAACATGTAATGATAAATAATCTTTCGTACGCAGGAACCGGACAAAATATTGCAGCCGGAAGTACAGAAATTACCAACAGTTGGAATCTTGGTTTGAGTTTTTCAAACGATATGTTTGAAAGTCTAAATATAGCCGATGCAAAACTCGACCGTGATGATGATTACAGACTGACAGACCCGCGTATTACATCGTTGTTTAAACTGAAAGCAAATAATCCGGCAATTGATAAAGGAACGATTCAAACTTATATCAGACTAAAACCATATTATGCTATTCCATTTTCGGGTGCCAAACCCGATTTGGGAGCACGTGAATTCGACCAGGGAAACTGGACTTTCCCTACTCCCGATGAAACGCAACCGGAAGATTCAACGGTAACCCCGGGCGATAGACCGACAGGCACGAAACAAATCATCGTAAATGTAGCAACTCAATTTACGATAAGTGCCGGAGCAAAATCAACAGTTTGGGGTCCATTCTGTCTTGCTTCAGCCGAAAGTGCCGTTTTCGACATGCAGGCAGTAGGTTCATCGAGTGGCGCATGTATTATTGAATTTTCAAAAGACAACACAAACTGGGAACAAGTTGGCGCTCAGGCAAAAAATGGCAGCACAAGTTGGGTTACAGGCAAATTGATTGATTTAAGCGCTGACACAGCACCATGGGGACCAACCATTTACATTCGATTTAACAACAATTCGACCAAAGATGTAAATATTAAAAATTTAGTGATAACAGCCACAATTTACACAGTAAATGCAATTAATATTTCTGAAAAAAATTCTCCAATTATCAGCACCAAATATTTTAATCTGAATGGTCAGGAAATAACTCGCTATAGTGAGGGATTTTTAATTGAAAAAAACATCCACCAAAATGGAGAAGTTAGTGTGAGAAAGATGTTTCTAAAAAATAATTGTCAGCATTAAGAAACTTCAAAACGTCGAACAAACTTCAAAACGTCGTCAGACTTTTGAACGTTTCTTTGATATTACAAAAATCGTCAAAACATCGATAGATTCCGATAGCGATTGGAAGAACGTATTATAAATCAAATATATATAAAGAAACGTTTTCAAATCTTCGATGTTGAAAAGTTTGTAATAAACTTCAAAACGTCGTCAGGCTTTTGAACGTTTCTTAGATGAAATATTAATAAATATAGACAAGCGTTTCGATGCTGAAGAATCCAGGTCACTTAAAAAACATATAGCGATTGAAAACCGGTTATCCTTTGAAATTAAATAAAATAATCATGAAAAAACTTAGCACATTAATTTTAATTACACTATTTTCTATCAATTTGTATTCACAACCACTCACGCACGTTAAAGGCTTACCAGAAGGATTCGCATCGCTTAACGGAGGCGTTACAGGCGGTGAAGGTGGCCCTGTTGTTACAGTTACAACTGCCGACGAATTGAAAGCTGCTGTTGATGGTGTAAACACAGCTGTAATAATTTTAGTAAAAGGAAGGATTAACGTAAGTGGCGAACTTTCAGCGCGTGGCAATAAAACCATTGTAGGTTTGGGAACCGATGCACATATTGCAGGCGGTGGTTTTGGGTGGAATACAAAATCGAATGTAATCGTTCAAAATATTACCTTTTCCGATGCACCTGACGATTTATTGAAAATCAATAACAAGAGTAAAAATTTCTGGATTGACCATTGTACTTTCAGCGATGGCGATAATACAAATGCAGGTTCGCACGATGGAATGCTTGATATTACGCGTGGTAGCGAATTTGTTACCATTTCTTATTGCAAGTTTTTCAATCATGATAAAAACATACTTATCGGGCACAGCGACAGCGAAACAGGCGATGTAATAATGAAAGTTACGCTCCATCATAACTGGTTTGATGGCACTGTGCAACGAAATCCACGCGTACGATATGCCACAGTGCATTGTTACAACAATTACAATGTGGCAAACAGCATTTATGGTATTGCTTCGGCTTGCGATGCCAATGTGCTGGTGGAAAACTGTTATTTCAAAGACACACAGATTCCTCTTCAGGTTGGTGTTCCGGGATATTCTCCCGAAGGATTTTTAGTACAGAATGGTTGTTATTTCGACAATTGCGGTACACCTCAAACCAAATTCAAGGATATGACCGGTTTATTTCCTTATGCCTACACACTTGATAGCGTAAAGTATGTGCCTTGTATCGCTAAAAATTACGTAGGAGCAACAAAACCTTATCGTGCTGATACAACCATTTTTTGTACGCCAGAAATTATCGATGATAATGATACTATTCCTGACAATGATGGTTGCATCTGGATTAAAAGCAATATTATGCAGCCTGTTGATGCCAATAATTGGTTCTGGTTTAATAACGAAACTACTGCCGCACCCTATTTCCCTTCGATGATAACTTTATTGCCATCGGTTTCATCAGCAGGTGTAACTTCAACCTTACAAACTACAAAAGTTGGAGCCGGCACTGATGGTACAACCGGAAGTGCAGGAGCAATTACCGGTTGTATCGATTTGGGCAAATCGGCCACAAAAGGTGAATTTACTGGAGGTTCAGCAATATTTCAGTTACCAAGTTGCGGCGAAATGAAAATTACCACTTCCCGCACCGGCGACAACGCTTTTAATGTTTCAGTTTCAAGTACTGCCGATGGTGCTTTTACTCAAAAATATGCTTATTCAGGCGGAAAAGGAATTTCTGAAATTAACCTCACTGAATACGTTCAATCGGAAAACCCGGTTTGGGTAAAAATAACAAATGGCGCAACCGGAAGCTTGAATATTCATGGAATTATTGTAAAAGATTACGTAAAAGATTGCAGTAATGCAACTCCAACGGTTTTCAAAAACAATTCAACTCTTAAATTAAATGGTAATATTCTATCATTTAAGTCTGAAAAAAACACTCCGGCCGAAATAAAAATTATGAGTATCGATGGTCGAACGTTGGATATTCCTTTTCGCGGATGGATTGAGAACAATGTGGAAAATAAAATTGCTTTGGATTTGAACCATCTCAACAAAGGAATTTATATCATTATATTAAATACAAAAGAAGGGATTTCGAGTATGAAAATTCAAAAATAAAGTTATTTACTATTTTTTCATTTACTATTTATTTCAATCAGTCAATAAATTCATTTCAAAATATTTGTTTTTTTGTCAAAGAAACATTCATTCCGATAGTAATCGGAACTGTTGACTTTTCGGAAGTTTTCTGGTTCTAACTCCATTTTCAAATGAAATACAAATTACTTTTTACAGCAATAATAATTCTCTTTTCTGAATTAAACGCAACAAACTATTATGTTTCGCCAAATGGGAATGACACCAATGCCGGAACGCTTGAAGCTCCGAAATACAGTATTTGTACACTTGTGAATTCGGTTTCGGCAGGCGATACAATTTTTGTTCTTCCGGGTGTTTATAACTATAATTCAATTATCAGAATTTCAAAATCGGGAAACGCTGACAAACGAATTTGCATTTTCGGCACAGGTTACACTACAAGTTCAGAACGGCCGGTTTTAAATTTCAGCGGTCAAGGACCCGGAGATGCAAATCGGGCTTTTTTGCTTGAAGCCGGTGCTAATTACTGGCATATAAAAGGACTCATTATTAAAGAAGCCGGCGATAACGGAATTAAAATTGAAAGCAACTGGAATATTATCGAATTTTGCGATTTCGATGCCTGTTACGATAGTGGCGTTCAAATCGGTTTAGCAAAAGATTCGGGAGCAAACGATGGCAGTTGCGCTTACAATTATATTCTGAATTGCGATTCGTACAATAACTGCGATTCGCACAAAAGCGGTGGAAATGCCGATGGTTTTGCTTGTAAACTTTTTTGCGGACCGGGAAATATTTTCGAAGGTTGCCGTGCCTGGAACAATTCCGATGATGGTTGGGATATGTACTCGAACACATTCGGCGTATTGCTTCTTAACTGCTGGACATGGCACAATGGCGATAAAAACACCCTTCGTGCCAATAAATACGGAAACGGAAACGGTTTTAAAATGGGCGGGAACAGCACCTATTCACGCGGTACAAACATAGCCGTTGGCTGCATCGCTTTCGACCTTTATTATGTAAGCGGAGCAGGAAAATGTTTCGACCAAAATGATAATCAGGATCCGCAGGTTATGCTTAACTGCACTGCTTTCGATAATATTAAAGGTTATTCAATGGCAAGTGGAAGTACAGGACATACCATTAAAAACTGCATTGGTTTCAAATCGCGCGATAAAATTATCAGCGACCAAACGCAAAATATCACACAAAACAACAGTTGGCAATTCGGAACAAACACCAGCGACAAACAAAACGGTGGCATAGGAAATTACGACGACTTTGTAGCTGATATAACGGATAATTCAGTAGCAATGCAACTTGCTTCTGTAGCCAGAAATGCTGATGGAACTATTCCTGACAATGGTTTTTGCCGATTGAAACCCACTTCAGATTGTATCGACAAAGGTCAGGTGGTAAATTATACCTTTTTAAATCAAACTTATCCTGTAGATTTTAGTGGCACAGCTCCTGATTTGGGCGCTTTTGAATACAATGCAAAAACCGGAATTTTCAATCCGAAATCCTTTGCCTCTACTGAATTAAAAATCAGCCATTCAGCTATTTCCGACATTTCAACTATAGCTTTCAAATTGGAAAAACCGGAATATGTTACACTCGAAATTTTCGACATTTCAGGTAAATGCGTTTTGCAGTGTGTGAGCAATCAATTATTTCCAGAAGGCGATAATTATCATATTGCTTATCTTGGAAATTTACCAAAAGGAAATTATATCCTGAATTTATGTTTTAAAAATCAGAATCAGTCAATTAAGTTTATTAAATAACTTTCCAAAGTTTTGGAACTTTGGAAAAGTTATAAAATCAAATGAAATGAAAATCAAATATCTATTCGTTGCTTTAGCGCTAATTTTTGTATTGAAAGCGAATGCCGATGTAATTGTGCAGGCTGAAAGTGGAACTTATGTTGGGAAAACCGACACACAACATACAGGTTATACCGGAAGTAGTTTTGTTGACTTAACAAATGCCATTGGAAGTACTTTATTGCTTGAATTCAGTTTGGCAGAAGCAATGCCAACAGCCACAGTTTTGGTACGATGGGCAAATGGTAAAACTGATGACAGAGCGATGAGTTTTACGGTTAATGGCGAATTGCAGATTGCAAGTCAGGCTTTTGGCAGCTCAGGGGCATTTACTACGTGGGTTGAAACTTCAGTTATTTTAAATTTGCGCAAAGGAACTAACCGGATTTTAATGACTTCTCTGACTTCAAACGGAGGTCCGAACCTCGATAAAATTACCATCGTTGGCGCTACTGAAGGCGTTAAAGAATATGCTTTAACGGTAAAAATTCAGGGAAAAGGCAATGTAATTAAAACTCCCGATGCGCCATTTTATCCCGATGGAACAACTGTACAATTACAAGCTATTCCCGATGCATCAGTTGGTGCAAGCTTTTTAGGTTGGTCGGGCGATGTAACTTCCACCGATTTGAATACATCCATTCTGATAAATTCCGAAAAAACAGTTACTGCAAGTTTTAAATCGGCTGTTCATACCACTTATTACTGTGCGCCAACTGAAAAAGGCGGCAGCGACAACAATTCGGGCTCAATTGATGCGCCATTTTTCAACATAAGCAAAGCCATCGCATTAATGGAACCCGGCGATACACTTTTTATGCGAGGCGGAACGTATAGATATACAGCTACCATTTCCCTGACTCAGAAAGGCTCGGAACAGGAACGGTTTTGCATTTTTAATTTTCCGGGCGAAAAACCGGTTCTGAATTTCTACGATATATTTTCTTCATACACAAATCTGAATGCAACCGCAAGAGGCGAAGCCCGCGGATTTAAAATCACAGGCGATTATTATTATCTGAAAGGGTTGGAAATTTGTCAGGCACCGGATAACGGAATAAAAATTGAAGGAAGTCATAATATTTGCGAACAGCTTGTTTTACACCACAATGGTGATTCCGGAATTCAAATAGGACTTGCAAAAGAATCGCCCGATGCTGCCGACAAGGTATGCAATAATTTGATAAAAAACTGCGATTCGTACCGAAATCTCGATTGGGGAACTGATTACGAAAACGCGGATGGCTTTGCGTGTAAACTTTCGCCGGGAGCTAACAACCACTTTGTAGGTTGCCGTGCTTGGGAAAATGCGGATGATGGATGGGATTTTTATATGACCCACTACCCTATTTTTGTGGATTCGTGCTGGACTATGGGAAATGGAAATCCGGCATTAGCCTCGAAGGACGATTTGAATTGGGAATATGGTCAGAAAAACTCACTATCGACAACCTGGAATGGCGATGGAAATGGGTTCAAACTTGGTGGAGACGATTGGGCTGCCAAACATGTAGTTCGGAATTGCATTGCTTTTGATGGTTATGTAACCGGCGCCGGTTTCAGTGAAAACAACAATGCCGACAGTCTTTTTATTTTTAACTGTGTTTCGTGGCAAGGGTTGAAAAACTTCAGGGTCAGAGCATACCCAAGCGATTTGCGGAATAACATCAGTTTCGATGCAAAAGTTGGAGGCGAAAGTCAGTTATTCGATTTGGCAGCCGGAACAACCACTTTGAATAATAGCTGGAATCCGATTGACGGAACGACATTAGTTCCCTACAAAACCTCCACAGGCGCAATGTTCGACCAAAAAAGTATTTACAACCAGTTTGTAAGTACATCGAAAGAAGATTTTTTGGCTCCACGCGAAGCGGATGGAAGTTTGCCTAATAACGGATTCGGACGCTTGAAACCAAATTCTATTTTTATCGATAAAGGTACTAATGTAGTTAAAAGTGTGAGCAAAACCAATTTTAAACAAATTGATCTCACGCTCACCGTTTTTACAGGAACATCGGTTGATTTGGGCGCTTACGAATATGTACCTTCCACAGGATTAAAAAACATCGGCGAACTTTCAGAAAATCTAAAAATTTATCCCAATCCGTATCTTCAAAATACTACTATTGAAGTTGAAGCTAAAATGAAAGGAAACGGACAGATTCAGATTATTGATTTAACAGGAAAAACAGTTTATACACAGGAAATTTTCAATTTAATTCCCTCAGAAAAACGAAGCATAAAACTGACTGAAATCTTAAAAACCGGTGTTTATTTGCTACAGTTCACAAATGAAAGTTTTCAGACAGTTCAAAAATTGGTAAAATTGTAGTTTAAACAACTTTCCCAAAGTTCCAAAACTTTGGAAAAGTTTATCTTGAAAAAAATAAAATTAATTTAATTTCATGAGGAACATACTTCTTCTATTTTTATTTCTTTTATCAACTTTAAAAATATTTTCAGCCAACGAAATTATTGTTGCTAAAGATGGCACAGGCGATTTTACCACAATAAATGCAGCCTTAAATTCCATTCCTTTAAACAATGCCGAATGGAAAACCATTATCGTTAAAAACGGCATTTACGATGAGCATGTGATGATAAAATCCAGTTACATTGCAATTGTGGGTGAATCGCGTGGAGGCACTCGTATTGAGCATAACATTCCGAGAGCCGCATGGTATGCCATAAACGGAACGAATACCGGAACAGGGGTAGTTAACATTGCCACTAACCTGCACGATATTGTCATTGCTAATATGTATATCCGCAATACTTTTGAGGGTTCGGAAGATTACACCGAAGTTATCCGTAGCGAAACCGGAACAACCCGGCTTTGGTTTATAAATTTGGATGTGCTTTGTCTGTGGAAAGATACTTTTGCACCTTGGGGAAAAGCCGGTGGAATGTATTACGTTTCCGATTGTAATTTTCGTGGAAGTATAGATGCATTTTGCCCTCGTGGTTACTGTTATGCCATTAACAGTCGTTATACCGAAACCAAAAGCAGCAGTCCGATTTGGCACGAAGGCGTTGCCGGCGAAGATCAAAA
>CAZDSY010000075.1:0-15479 GCA_964508285.1 uncultured Paludibacter sp. | reverse complement strand
TGGGAAACGCTGACAAGTTACGTGAAACAGTTTAAATTGGTATTTACTAAAGAAGGAGCGCAGCAAATAGGCGGCTTTGGCAGTATAGGAAAAATGTTTCCAAATGTCTGGGATTGGCAAATTTTCTGGTCGATGACGGCTTTACTCTCACTCGTACTTGCATTTATGAACTTCTTACCAATTCCTGCGCTCGATGGTGGACATGTAATATTCTTGCTTTACGAAATGATAACCGGAAGAAAACCAAGCGATAAGTTTATGGAATACGCTCAAACGGCCGGATTTCTGTTCTTACTTGCCTTGTTGATTTATGCTAACGGAAACGATATTTTCAGAGCGTTTTTCAAATAGAATTCATTAAAACAGCACACCCGCTATCCAATTCGGTTAACGGGTGTGTTAGTTTTAGATAACCATCATGTTGGAATCTCCTTTTTAGCTTTAAAAGCAGCTTTTATGTCCACCAACTGATTGCTGTTTGAAAGAACCTTGCCACTCAGTTCTCCTTCGATTACATTGTCAGTTATTTTGGTAATTTTTATTGTAACAACTGCTCCGGGATTTGAATTTACATCGGAATTTCCATAAATTGAAGTAACATACATCATGTCTGACTCTTTAGATGTAACGTAGGTTTTAACAGCCAATGGTGTTGTATTTTGCCAATGTCCATACATAATACTTAATTGCTGTCCTCCGGTTGCCGATTTAGCTTCAATAAATACTTCACCTCCGTAATCGTAAAAAACACAATTTAATGTTTCCGTTTCTTGTGCTGAGCCTACTTTAAGAGCGATTTTCCCTTCAATAAGATTTTTCCAAAGATCGTCAGTTTCATCGCAAGCAGTAAAAAAACTTGCAGATAAAATTAAAATGAATGCATAAAAGATTGTTTTCATACCTTTTTTATTTTATTTGTTTGTAAAAAATGTAAATCTCAGGCAAATATAGAGAAATAATTTTCACAGTATCTCTTAGGATTACTAATTTAAATGATTTCTCTAAAAAAAATAAATCAGAAAGAATTTACTGACAAAATTCTTTCTGATTCAGATATTATTTTTTATGTGAAATTACGTAAGTAATGTTTCCGGATCGAGATTGTTTTTTTCAATATCAAGGAAATAATTAAATGTGCTTACTTTCAGCTCATCGCATGCGGGGTAATCACATACAATTATTCCTTTCGGATGCATTTGTAAAGCGCTGATAGTCCACATGTGATTTACCGAACCTTCAACTGCATGATAGAGTGCACGTGCTTTACTGTGTCCGTTTACGATAATTAAAACTTCACGAGCATCGAGCACTGTGCCTACACCTACTGTGAGGGCAGTTGCAGGTACTTTATTGATGTCGTTGTCGAAAAAGCGTGAGTTAGCAATTTTTGTGTCAGTGGTGAGCGTTTTAATGCGTGTGCGTGATGAAAGTGAAGACCCCGGTTCATTGAAAGCAATATGCCCATCGGGTCCGATACCTCCCAAAAATAGATCGATACCTCCTAATGTTTTAATTTTAGCTTCATAGGTTTCACACTCAACTGCCAAATCAGGTGCGTTCCCGTTAAGCATATTTACATTTTCAGCCTTAATATCAATATGACTAAAAAAGTTTTTCCACATAAACGAATAGTAACTTTCTGGATGATTTTTAGGTAAACCAACATATTCGTCCATATTGAAAGTAACAACGTTAGCAAAAGATACAATTCCTGCTTTGTTAAGTTTAATTAGCTCACGATATGTTCCGAGTGGGGTTGAGCCGGTGGGCAAACCCAAAACAAAAGGTTTTTCGCTTGTAGGTGCAGCTTTTCGGATTTTTGCTACAATATAATATGCAGTCCATTTCGAAATTTTGTCGTAGTCATTCTGAATGATTAATCGCATAGATAATTTTAGTTTTAGTTGTTTAGCTACAAAATTAAAGAATTTTTTTTGGAATTTTGTAATAAATTTATGAAATGAGTTATTTTAGTATCAAGAGCAAGTTGTTATATGTCTTTTTTTTATACCTTCTTAAAAGGCGGATTTTTTAGGAAAAAAAATTTATTATATTCGTACACTTCGGGAAGTATTTTTTTAATAAAACTATTAAATTTATTCATAATAAGAACAGTAAACTATTGATTAAAAACAATATAACAAATTATATTTTTCAAAAAACCGGATAAATTATTTGCTCAAAATAAAACTTTATGACCAAATACATTGTTATAAATTTTAAAAATTAATTTTTAATTTTATGAAACCGAAAATTCTATTTCTATTATTTTGTTTTACCGGCTTTCCACAGATTTTTTCGCAAAACAATACAGGAAGTTCTTATGAACTCGGTGTTGGTATTGTGAGTCAGCAGGCTCTAAAACTTTACTGCGAAAATGGTATAGGAGTGGACTTTGCGGGCGATTTTCTTCTTAACAGACATTTACATGTGAAACTATCATACGTAACCAGTCGGCTTGGAAGTGCTTTGGGTAGTAATGCTATTAAACAGGATTCATATCTTCTGGGGTTAGATTGGCGATTCCGGACACAGAAAGCTTTTCAACTTTTTGCAGGTATAAGTACAGGTTATTTTAAGGCTGATTACGAGGAAGCAATTTTCAATTCGTTGCCTTCAAAATCAGTTATGGTTGCTCCTGAAATTGGTTTAGTTTATAAATTTCAAATACCTGTATCTGTAGGACTAACCGGAGGATACAATGTGATAAACGGTAACGGTATCAATGTACCGGGAACATTATTTCCAATATATGGCCGATTAAGTGTTTTGTACGATTTAGGTAAATTGATCAGTAAATAATAAAGAAAATGAAAACAAAAATATTATTTTTTATCGCCGCTCTGGCATCGTTAATTGCCTGCAATCCTCAGCCCGAAATTGATAACGAAACCATGCTTGATGGTAATAAATTATTCGATTTATCGCTTTATCATCCTGAAAATTATCTTGTTTCGGAGTATATACCTCAACCAACCGAACAGCAGAAAAATACACCGGTTATAATTGCTGCTCATGGTTATTCAGCTACAACTTTTGAGTGGGACGAGTTACGTACGTTTGCTGATTCAGCTAAAACTTTTTATGTTTCGCAGGTTTTACTCGGAGGGCATGGTCGTACATATGGCGAATTTAAAGCTGCAACATGGGAAGTGTGGCAAAGCTCTATAGTTGACGAATATACTAAATTAAGCATTAAAGGTTTCCGTAAGATTTATCTTGCAGGTTCTTCCACAGGTTGTCCGCTTATTATTAATATGGTGAAAACCGGATATTTCGAAAACTACACAAAACCAAAAGGAATTTTTCTGATTGACCCCATTGTAATTCCATCGAACAAGCAGTTAACTATGGTAAGTTTGTTGGGGCCTGTTTTAGGATTTTCGCCTACGAATATCGCTCCCGGTGAAGTTGGGAAATGGTATGCTTTTCGTCCTCAGGAATCACTGAAACAACTTATGGAATTGATAGACATAACCCGCAAAGACCTGCAAAAAGGCATAACTTTACCAGAGAATACTTTTTTAAAAGTGTTCAAATGCACTGAAGACGATAATGCCGATCCCGTAGGGGCAGTTTTGATATATAAAGGCATGAAAACTTCAAATGGAGGAAATATTAATATTGAAATGGTAAACTCAAATATACATGTGTTTACCCGACTTAAAGGCAGAGATGGAGTGAAAGCCTCCGATGTGGCGCTTCAGTACAAAGCATTTAAAGATATGGAAAGCAAAATGAAAGAATAATTTCTCAGCTAAACAATAAAAATCCAGCTTCAGAAAGGTCGGATTTTTTTATTGAGGAGATTTTTTCAACTTATTAGAAGTTCCATAATTAAGGAAAAGGTTATACTTGTCCAATTATTTCACTTATAAATCGGCAGAGTACCTGCAAATACTTTTCATCTATTTCATCTAAAACCCCGAATTCTTTGCTGTCAACATCCAATACGCCGAAAACATCGCCCGTTTTACTGATAATTGGTACAACAATTTCTGAAACCGATAGACTACTACATGCAATATGTCCCGGAAATTTTTCAACATTGGGAACCAAAAGACTCCGCTTTTCTTTCCATGCTGTTCCGCATACTCCTTTCCCGAACTTAATACGTGTACAAGCCAGTGGGCCTTGAAACGGTCCCAAAACAAGTTCGTTTCCCTTTACCAGATAAAAACCTGTCCAAAGCCAATCGAAAGTTTCGTGCAATGCAGCAGTTGTATTTGCAAGATTGGCAATCAGGTCGGTTTCTCCACTGCAAAGCGCTTTAATTTGAGGAATTAACGCTTCGTATTTGTCAGTTTTGGAGATATTTTCGGGTATAAAAAGGTTTTCAGCCATATTTGTTCAACATTTTGTTGCAAAAATATACACTAATGCTATAGCTGATTGAATTTATTCTGATTTTAACATTAATTTGTTTAGAAGAACTGAAAAATTCAAAAATATTCAGTTACTTTGCATTTATATTCTCAAAATAATCATTTTCAATATTATTTATCATATCAAATAAAATCAAAAAACAAAAAATGAAAAATTTCAGAGTTTTAAGTCTGCTTTTTTTACTGATAATAACAGCAGCAGTTAGCGCGCAACAGGCTCCACCTGTGCCAATCGATCCCAAAGTTCGTTACGGAAAGTTAGATAACGGATTAACGTATTACATTCGTCACAACCAGCAACCTAAACAACGGGCTGAATTTTATATTGCCCAAAACGTTGGCGCAATTCTCGAAAACGACGACCAGAATGGATTGGCGCACTTCCTCGAACACATGTGTTTTAATGGTACTAAAAATTTTCCCGGTAAAGGTATTATCAATTATTTCGAAAAAATAGGAGTGAAGTTTGGTGCTAATATCAATGCTTACACATCACTCGATGAAACAGTTTACAATCTTTCGGACGTCCCTACCATTCGCCAGGGAATTATTGACAGTGCCTTACTTGTATTACACGACTGGTCAGGTTTTGTGTTGCTTGAAGATGCTGAAATTGATGCTGAACGTGGCGTTATTCGTGAAGAATGGCGCACAGGTGCTGGCGCTGAACGCCGCATGTGGAAGGAAGCCAATAAACTGAAATACCCCGGTTCGCAATATGCCAAACGCGATGTGATTGGCGATACCGCTGTTATCAACAATTTCACTTATAAGGCTTTACGCGACTATTACCAGAAATGGTATCGTCCTGATCAACAAGCTATTCTTGTGGTGGGCGATGTGGATGTAGATGCCATCGAAGCAAAAATTAAAACCCTTTTTGCCGATATAAAAGCGAAACCCAATGCCGGCGAACGTCCCATTTATCCCATTCCCAACAATGTTGAACCAATAATAGCTGTAGTTAAAGACCCCGAAGCCCGTATGACACGCATTGAACTGGAATACAAACACGATGTGCTTCCAGATGCCGTAAAAACGTCAATGGCTGGTTATATGAAAGGTGTAATTGATAATCTTATTTCAACAATGATGGGATATCGTATCGATGAAATTACACAGCAGGCTGATGCTCCTTTCGTGGGTGGTTATGCCTATTATGGCGAACTTGTGAAATCGAAAGATGCATTTCAGTACCTCGTTGTTCCCAAAGAAGGTCAGGAACTCGCCGGATTGAAAGCTGCTCTGCTCGAAGCTGAAAAAATGAAACGTTTCGGATTTACAAATTCTGAACTCGAAAGGGCAAAAACTGACTTACTTAAACGCATCGAAAATGCTTATAATGATCGCGAAAACCAGAAAAACCGTAATCTGGTACAGGAATATTATCGCCATTTTCTAAGCTCAGAGCCAATTCCCGGAATCGAATGGGAATTTGAAACAATGAAACAGATATTGCCGATGTTGAACGTGCAAATGGTAAATCAGGTGGCTCAGAAATATGTAACGGATGAAAATCTGATTGTTTCGTTTATGGCTCCCGACAAACCTTCGGTAATAATACCTACAAATGGTGAAATTCTGGCAGCTATAAGCGATACTAAAAAGGCAGAACTTACGGCAAAAGCAGAAGAAGATTTAAATAAACCTCTTATTGATAAAGCCCCTAAAGCAGGTAAAGTAAAAAAGGTATCGCAGAATAGTAGTTTTGGAACTACTGAATGGAAACTGAGCAATGGTGTAACCGTAGTATTTAAACCGACCAAGTTTAAAAACGACGAAATTCTTCTCTCAGCTTATAGCTATGGCGGTTTGTCGAAAGTAAAAAATATCGATGATTTACCTTCTGCTGCTTTAGCTGCAACAGTGGTAAGCAACAATGGACTTGGGAAATATAATCAAATTGAACTTGGAAAATTGCTGACCGGGAAAATTGCTTCAGTAACTCCTGCTATCAATCAATATTCTGAAGGTTTCAGTGGAAAATCGTCGGTAGCCGATTTCGAAACTATGCTGCAACTTGTATATCTGAACTTTACCTCACCGCGAAAAGATGATAATGCCTATGCTTCATTGATAAATATGTTGCGTACAAGCCTTGCAAATCGTTCGAGTGATCCTCGTTATGTGTTTTCCGATTCAGTAAACCTTACCGTTTCAAATCACAGCAAACGTACAGTAATTATTGATTTGAAAACGGTCGATAAAATTGATCAGGATAAAGCACTAGCTATATTCAAACAGCGTTTTGCTTCACCTGCCGATTTTACTTTTGTGTTTACCGGCAATATTGATATGAACAACGATAAAGTTCGAAATGCAATTCTTACTTATCTAGGAGGTATTAACGCGAAAAAAATAGTTGAGAAATACGATGATGATAAAGTACGCAAACCCATAGGAAAGGTGAAAAACTATTTTAACCAGGACATGAAAGTAAAAAAAGCTTCGAATTATATCCTCTACAACGCTAAAATTCCATACAATTTACAAAGTCGTTTGGCGCTGAATACTATCGGAAGCATTCTTAATATTCGTTATCTCGAAAGCATTCGCGAAAAAGAAGGCGGAAGTTATGGTGTGGGTGTAAGAGGTAGCATAAATAATATACCTATAGATGAAGCAGTAATTATGATGCAATTCGATACCGATCCGGAAAAACAAGAAAAACTAATTGGGATTATTCACTCTGAAGTGGAAGAAATTGTTGCTAACGGACCTCGTGAAGACGATTTGCAAAAAGTGAAGGAAAATCTTCTGAAAAAATACGAAGAAGACCTGCGTGAAAATGCTTGGTGGCAATCGGCCATCGTACTGTATTATCAGGATAAAATTAATTTGGTAGATGATTACAAAGCTACAGTTGAAACACTTACTCCTGAATTGATTAAGACAACTTTAAAGAAGATAACTGATCAGAGAAATGTGATTGAAGTAGTGATGAAACCAAAAGAATAAAATTCACATTTGCGCGACGATATAAAAAGGAATGTTTCTTAATTGATTCATTCCTTTTTAATTTTTTAGTTTATCATCTGTTTTTTATCCGAAACTTCCAGGCCAAATCTAAACTCATAAGGTGTTCGTATTTAAATGGTTGTGGTGAATATGGTCGATAAAAACTTGGACGATAAACAAAACCTATGTGAAAAGGCTCTGATATTTTGATGTAAAAAGGAAAAACAAAGCCAAGAGCAAGATTTTTCTTAACCACAGTATAAAGAGATGACATGTCCCAGGAATTATTATTGAAGTATTTCCACACATTTTCGCTGAATGATAAACCGTAACCTGCTGAAAAGAACCAGAATCGATGATTGTTTGAAACGCTTATATATTTTGAGTAAGCAATATCATAGGGTCCAAAATATTCTAAAGGTAAAGGAATGGGTGCTTCGTAGGTTAGTGTAATTGCACCGCTGAGGTTTACAAACTGCAAAGGTTTGTGATAGTAATCAATTCCCCCGGAAATTCCCATGCAACCTCCATTGTGCATATATCCTCCATACTGCGTGTATTGATAAATGTAATTTACTTCGGGAATTGAAAAATTCAGGTACATTTCTCCTTTATGACTATAGTTGCCAAAAATTTTATATTTATTTTTCTGATCCATCGGATGTATAAAAATGTGTGCAGGATAATTAAATTTTTTCTCTGAAAATAAATCGATAACTGCACCGGAAATTCCATAAGGTAAACACAGAAAATTATTGTAAAACATTGTGGAAAGTATAGGTTTTACTGAATAAGTTTTTTTTATCGAATCAGTTATTGATTCTACCAACAAAGGATTTTTGCTTCTTTCAACAATAAATGCCGCCGAATTTTCTATTGTTTTTATCGTATCGTTCGAAACTACAATTTTAGCCGGCGAACTGGTGTGAATATTAATTGTTGTATAGGTTTTGTTGAAAAGAGTGGCACAAGAACAAAAAAACAGAACACTTAGTGCAAAAATCGTTTTTTTAAATACAAAAATTGTAGGTTGTATTATCATAATTCGAATTTGTTTTTTGTAGTATGATGCACAATTTTTCATTATCGTTGCAAAACAAAATTTAATAAACAATTTAACTTTCGCACGTATAATATGTGTTATTTCAATTAGTTACAAATATGAGATGAATTTTTTACTTGCTCTGAACTGTTCCCCTCTTAAAAATATTATTCCTTTTTCTTTCTCATTGAGGAGAAAGTGCCCAAAGGGCGATAGAGGTGGAGAGAGGTTAGGGGAGAGGTCTAAAGAACAAAATTCTATAAAAATCATTTTTGTATAACCCTTTTATAATCATATTTTACACATTTAAAATCACTAGAATATCAATAAATTAGAAGTTTGCGAAAGTTAAGTTAACAATCAAAAACGGTCAACATTTTTTAGGCATTGACAAAGTTTCCACTGTCCACTGTCCACTGTCCACTGACCACTGTCAACTCTCTCAATCTCTGCGCTGAATAATTCCCATAAATCTGCAAATTTCGCCGGTATTACTGATTCCTTCAAGTATTACACGATAATTGTTTGGTTGATCGGCTGTGTAAAAGTTCACTTGAAAATTGCCGTTTACGTCCGATTTAATTTTCGGATTCCAATAAATAGTCGTTCGCAAATCGGGTTTTATTTGCTGTCGCACACTATCCACTTCATATTTGGGCATGTAGAATTCTACAGGTTTCTGAAAACCAAGCGGAGAAAAATGCACTAAACTTGGCGGAGTGATAGCTTTTGGTGTATAACCTCTTTTTAGGGTTATAGCAATTACACCACTTCCGCCTTTTGAACCCCACATAGCAGTAGAAGCTCCTCCTTTAAATATGGCAATATTTTCGATGTCGTTAGAATTGAGATAAAGTACATCTTCAATATTTTCCGTTTCTATACCATCGATAATAAAAAGTGGATTTCTTCCTGCATTTCGTATCGAAACTTCCTGTCCGTTCACCTGTATTCCTGCTTGCATCGAGAGCAAATCCAAAACTCCCATGCCTGGGAAATCTTCAAGCCTTTCCTGCCCGATATTTGTGTCTGCCATACCTGCATAAAACTCAGTAAGATCATTACTTTTCTTAGCTTCGGCATTTACCGTAAATTCTTCAAGATTTACCATTAACATTCCGCCTTCGCTGTAGTATTTTTCTTTAATCATCTGAAAATATTTTTCAGGAGGCGCCGTAGTTTTGTTTAATTCATCGGGTATATAAGTGTTGATAGGTGGGAATTCATCTTTATCAGGTACAACTTCTACATCTACAATTTTCGTTTTGCTTTTTGCTTTTACTATCATGGTTGTGCTGTCGGGGTATTCTATTCCTTGAATTAAAAATCTGCCAGTCGAATCGGTCTTTTCAAGTACTATGCGGTTTTTGTAAGCCGAAAGAAAAATTATGTCAGTTCCTTTCACAGGTTTGTTTAATAAATTCCGCACTTTACCCGACACAGCTTGACCCACTTCCATATAATGTTTAAATTCAGGATATCGGCCTTTGGTATAATCTTCAGTTTTAAACCTTCTCCAACCCTGTGTTAGCATTAGCAAATCAATTTTTGCATTTGTTGCTGTAGTATTATCAATAAAATAGGTGGCAGGGTCTTCGATATATCCCTTCAAATCTGATGTTAATAATAAGTTGCTTAATAAATTATCCGAAACTGTATCGTTTTCAACATTCACCATGTCGGTAACACTTAAAGAAAAATCCCCGATAAACGGATTTCCGTTTGATGATAAAATATTAAAATCGAGTTTTACAGGCGAACGCTTACTGTACCAGGTTTTGTCGGTGCTCATCTTTACCAAAGGCAGAAATTCAGGTTTGTTAAATACCAAACGTTCACAATAAATATTGCCCAGCGAATCCATTACAGAAATAGCACTGATACCTGCAGGAAGCGTAGTTGCTGCAATTACACCTTCTGACTCCATCAATGAACGTAAGTAATATACCACACCACGCGTATGTACCAATAAAAAAAGTTGCTTATTATCAATGGAAGTTTTGTTTATTGTTGAGTAAAATATTCTTCCTTTTCCATTCGAAATTTTCAATGCGATACCTTCTTTTTGGGTTTTTGGCAGTTCAAATCTTTTTGTCAAACCTTTCGAGGTGGTTACTTTAGCATAATAACTTTCGTCGGGGTTAGTTTTAATTATCAGTTTTCCCATGCCTTTATGCAATGATCGGATTTCGGTAATTTCCTCGTTGTTTTGATTGTAAATAGCTCCTTCAATATCTACGGAAAGTCCGTTGGTGCCAATAGCTTTAAAACCAACAATTTGTAATTCATCGTTAAGAAACACTCCGCTTTCAGGAAAAAACTGAACATCAAAATCGTTGCGGAAATCGGGCAAATAAATTTTATCTTTGAATTTTAGCCCCGATTCTTTAATATTTATTTCGATGTATTTTTTTGAAACATCGGTTGTGTCAATCAATGCCTGAAAACTGATTTTTCCCTGATTGTCGATAGTAGTTTGCGAGCGTTTTTTGTCAGATTTAATCCAGCTTTGCAAAATTTTTACTTCCTTTCCTGTAACCGGATTCCCAAACGCGTTCGTAAAATTTAATGTAACTTGAACTTTGCCATTTGGGTATGTTCCGAAAACCGGATTGCATGTGATACGGTCGTCAATTTTATTCCCAATATATATATGTTTCGAAAAGAAGAAATCAGTTCCTGCATTTTGCATCCACGAAGTGTAAGCCCTAAGGGTGTATTTCCCTGCCGGAATTTCGGGTTGCAGTTTTATGTTCCCCCTAAATCCAAGCGAATCTCTTTTAATTTTTACCCTCGAAATTAAAGTGTCCGATTTATCAATCAGTTCGACATATACAAAATTGCTTTTTGTGTTTTGAATATGTGTTGAAGCGTTCACCAAATATGCCTTAAACCAAATTTCTTCACCGGCGCTGTAATATGGTTTATCGGTATGTAAATATAATTTTTCCTGAGGCGCATTATACCATAACTTTGAAAATCTGGTAGCAATGGTTTTAGAGAAATCCTGAGTTGTAGTGTTTGAAGTTTGTGCTTGCAGGTAAAGAAAGGAGAATAACGGAATCAAAACTTTAAAAAGTGATTTCAACATATCGGTTTTTTTAGATTTCTTAGTTGGACGTTTCGCAGGCTCAAATGTTTAAACTTAATTTAAAATACTTGTTTTGTATAAAGCAAAAGTAATCTTTCAAAATTGATTTTTAGTGAAAATAAACTCATTTTTGGAAAAATACTTTTCATTTTTCAGACGTTAAATTCGTTTTAAACAGTATTTTCATGTGGTTATAATTTTTTTTTGTCACATGGAACTCACAAAACAAAATTTAATCATGCCCCTGTGGGTCAAAATAGATTAAATTTTGTCATGTTCGTTTCATTTGTTCTAATTTTATTATGTGTAATAAACCCATCAAAGGTGGGATATAATTTTTTATAAGCCAGTGTACATAGGGGCTGCTGAAAAACTCTAAAAAGAAATAGGAATGCGGATGTAGCTTTTTTTAGCTGCAAAGTCAATATAACTAATTTAATACTGATTTTTCAACAGATTGAAACAAATAATGATAATTGCATTGAATATCTGCAGTTTTCGAAGAAAACCTTATCAGAATAATATCCTTATTTTTAATTAAAAAAATCCGTTGGGATGAGCTAAATCTGCTAATACCGCCAAGTCGGCACGTACCGTTAGCAATCCTATTTACTATCTGTAATGCAATTTTTTATGATTTTATTCAGTATTGTATGCGTTAAACAATTATAAATGCATCTCTATGGTGCATTATATCAAACCATTACAGTTTTTTCAGCAGGCCTTACATAATAAGTTTGTATAATAACAATTCTTTCGTCTTTCGCCCCCAATCTCTTAAAGGGAGCAATAGAAGTTCGGCTTTGTAGGAAAATTCAATATTTTAAATTGGCAAAATCTTTAGGAGATTTAGGGGTGGAAAATAATAGTAAAACTAATTTCGAGCACTTACTTAATTGATTTGCTCTAAATCAGTGTCTTACATAGGGAATTTTTTTTTGACTACTTTGGAAGTTTCGTCCAAAGAAGAATTTACATCGTTCCGATTAAAATTAAAAAAATCAATTTGCATCGTTTCCGGCATAATTTGATATTTTTGCTCATAAAAGTTTGGAATCGGTTCATAAATCTTTGTAAACGAACTCAATTATTTGATAATGAGCTGTAACGTTTTGGCGCTTGGCGCAGTGGCGGATTTCGGAGCACAAAACTTAAATCGAAGCACTTCACTTTGTTTTAGCATTAAACTGTCTTGGAAGCACTTAACCCGCCATTTTGCAAAATCGCTGTTAGCCGATCGCCCTTCTTCTTAGTCAAGTTTAGTTCTGTTTTATATTCTTCTTTTGGTTCTTCAACTAAAAATAACTCAAGTTCTTTTTTGTCATTGAAACCACCAATTTTTTGTCTAAATGTTGCTGCTGTTTTAGGGTTTTCAATTTCGAGTTTTCTATTTTTGCTGATTGTCAAAAATTCTTCTTCCTTGTCAATTCCTAAAAATCGTCTGTTAGCCAAATTAGCTGCAATTCCTGTTGTCGAGCTACCTGTAAATGGGTCTAAAATCCAAGCGTTGGGTTTAGTCGAAGCCAAAATAAGCCTTGTCAAAACTGAAAGTGGTTTTTGTGTCGGGTGTTTACCACACGATTTTTCCCAAGGTGCAATTGCTGGCAATTTCCAAACGTCTTTCATTTGTTTGTCGCCATTAAGTTGCTTCATTAATTCGTAATTAAAATAATGAGGAACTTTTTCACTTTTTCTTGCCCAAATGATTTGCTCTGTCGAATATGTAAAATAGCGACAAGAAAAATTTGGTGGTGGATTGGTCTTCTCCCAAGTGATAATATTTAAAATTTTAAAGCCTAATTCGGTCAAAATTTGTCCAACTGAAAAAATGTTGTGCATTGTTCCGCTTATCCAAATAGTTGCATCATCTTTCATTTTGTCACGAACTAATGAAAGCCATTTTCTATTGAACTCATTAATGTATTCAAAACCGTGAGATTTGTCCCAATTACCCTTGTTTACGCTAACAATTTGTCCGTTTTGAATTGATAGTCCGTTGTTTGATAAGAAATAGGGTGGGTCAGCAAAAACCATATCAAACTTGTGGTCAAATTGAGGCAAAAGTTCCATAGTATCTCCTTTTAGGAGATAGAAGTTTTTGTCGTCAGATTTGAAAAATGGCTCAATCATCAAAATTCAATTAACCCTTCTTTTGTTACTTTGTCAATAAAAGTTTGAAGTGTGGTAAGGTTATACATACTCGGAATAATGTTGTATGCTTCTTCCAATTTGTTCTTGGCTGATAGCCAACCTTGACCGTCTGTAATCCAAACAAACTCGTAGTTTTCGTATTGATTGATTTTAGGTGCAATATCAGAATATGACCTTGCTGTTTCGTTTAGCTTTGAGCCTCCACCATTGTAAAAATTGGTTTCAATCAGATATGTTTTCTTTTTAGTTTTAATAACGAAATCAAATCGTTTCACGTCTGCACCTAAACTCAGAATTTCAGGAAATGCTGTATTGCTTACTTCCTTTTTGTAAAAGACTTTGGCTTTGTCAAAGAATAGTGAAACTGCTTTTGACATATTTTTACCGCCCCTATTTTTTCTTGCGTTTGTGTCTAATCCGACTTCAATACCAAAAACGTAATCCACTAAATTTTTAACGTCTTTGTTTCGGAAAATTTCGCCTAAGCCAGTTTCTTCAATGTATTCACAAATGCTTTCAGGTGAAGTGAAATATGAGCTAAGCATTACTATTTCACCTTTGTTGTTGAAAGTCTTAGCGTTTTTGTTTTTTCGGATTGCAATAAGAATATCTAAAACTTCAAAAGCTTTCGGATTTTCTTCGTAAAGTTCTTTTACTGCTGCTTTAATATCGGTCTTGCCAATTAGGTAATTGAGTTGGTTTAGCTTGATTGCAATTTTGTTTACGTTGCCTTTAATTTTCTTGAAGTCTGTGAAATAGTCAAGAGTAGCGTTTGTTTCTGATAATTGCGATAAGAAGATTTTAAATTGCTCTGACATATTCTTGACTTGTAACTTGGTTTGTAATTAATAACTCTTTCAAAGCCCCCCTTTTTTTAGGATTGGCGTTGATATTGCGTCTTGCATCAACTCTTTGAATATTGAAGTCAGAATATAACTCATCAAAGAAATTATCGTTTTCATCTTTGCCCTTCACGTCTGAATTGCTCAAAATCCAATTATGCCCTAATGTGTCAAGTTTGCGGCAAAAATCTCTTAGTCTGATTTGCTCTGCATCATTAAACTCATCTTTTGCATACGAATTGAAACTTGAGGTTTCGCTCAAGGGTTTGTATGGTGGATCGAAGTAAAACAAAGTGTTGTTGTCAGCGAAATTCAGAGTTTCTTCATAGTCACCACAAAGGATTTCCACTTTTTGTAATGCTTGACTTACCGCCAAAATATTTTCTTTGTCGCAAATTGTCGGTCTCTTGTAGCTGCCCATTGGCACGTTGTATTCATTTTTACGATTTACTCGGTAAAGTCCGTTGAAACAAGTCCGATTAAGAAAAATAAACAAAGCGGCTTGTCCACTTTCTTCTTCCTTTCTTTTGTTGTATAGTTTTCTTTTTGAGTAGTAATATTCCTTTTTTGCTTCGTCTTGTCCTTCAAGACCGTGAAATTCGTTTTGTAAAATTTGAAGTATTGAAATAAGTTCATTTGGTCTTGAAGCTATTGTTTTGTAGGTGTTTATTAAGTCTTCGTTAATGTCGTTTATAACTGCTTTTTTAAGGTTAGGAAAGTTGTTTAACATCCAAAATAAAACCGCACCACTTCCAACAAATGGCTCAATGTAAGTGAACTTGTCATTAGAAATGTCTTTTGGCAAAGCCTTTTCAATGTCGTTAATGAGCTGTGTTTTACCACCTGCCCACTTTAAAAACGGTTTTGCTATTCTGTCTGTCATTAGTCCTTTTTATTATTTTTATGAGTCAAGCAAATTTACAATTTTCATTCTTCTTATTCTTCGTTTCGGTCAGTAAATTGTCAACTGATTTTGTCTGCTCGGTCGTCTTTTAGGGTGTCGGCTAACG
>CAZDSY010000074.1:12001-15497 GCA_964508285.1 uncultured Paludibacter sp. | reverse complement strand
ATTATCAGAATAATGATATAGCAAGAATTTTAATGTATGCCGGTTTGGCTGCACTTATTTTTGGTAACGGATTTTTTAAGCCGAATATTACTACAATGGTTGGCAGTCTTTACAATCAGGGTGATAAACGGCTCGATTCAGCATTTACAATTTTTTATATGGGTGTAAATGTTGGTGCTTTTATTGCGCCTCTGCTTGCCGGTTACCTTGGCGATACCGGAAATCCCGCAGATTTTAAGTGGGGTTTTCTTGCCTCTGCTGTTGGTATGTTGCTGAGTTTGATATTGTTTACCGGATGGAAAAATAAATATCTTGTTGGACCCGATGGCAGTCAACTTGGACTTGTAGCTGCCGGTAAAATGAAACAAAATTTATCCGAAAAAGAGGCTTTACCTTCACGTTCGCTCAGGCATCACATCACAGAATTTGTTTTATGGTCAGTCGGTGCAGTTGTTCTTTTTGGAATATTCCGGTTTTTATTACGTTTCGATACCTTTGGAGCAGCTATTTTTGCAACAAGTTTAATAATGCCCGCGTATGTCATTTCCGATCGTTCTTTAACAAAAATTGAACGACAGCGAATTTGGGTGATCTACATCATTGCTTTTTTTGTGATTTTCTTCTGGTCGGCATTTGAACAGGCAGGTGCTTCGCTTACCTATTTTGCCGATGAACAAACAGACCGTAACATTTTTGGTTGGGAAATGCCGGCAAGCTTCTTCCAATCGTTCAATCCGGTTTTTGTAGTATTATTAGCGCCATTGTTTTCTTCACTTTGGATGAAATTAGGGCGAAAAAATCTGGAACCTGCATCTCCCATAAAACAATCTCTAGGATTATTTTTTCTTGCTTTAGGTTATCTATTAATTGCTTTCGGAGTAAAAGGAGTGGAGCCCGGTATGAAAGTTAGCATAATGTGGCTTACCGGATTGTATTTTATTCATACTATGGGCGAATTAATGCTTTCGCCTATTGGACTTTCGATGGTGAACAAATTGGCGCCAGTACGCTTCGCTTCACTATTGATGGGTGTTTGGTATTTGTCCATGGCTACTGCCAATAAATTTGCAGGAATGCTTAGCGGACTATATCCCGAAAATGGAGTGAACCCGAAACATTTTTTGGGTTTCGAAATTGCTACAATGTTCGATTTTTTTATGCTTTTTGTGGTAATGTCCGGAGTTGCTGCTGTAATTTTACTTCTTTTGTCGGCGAGGTTAAAAAAACTTATGCACGGAGTTCGTTAAAATCACTCTCAAAAATAACTGAAAGTTTTTCTAACAAAAGCAGCATTTTGAATTTTTATCCAAATGCTGCTTTTGTTGTTTTTACAGGCTTTATTTTTCTTCCAGTATTTTAGCTTTTTGTTTTTGATACTCTTCTTCGGTAATCAGTTTTTCATCGAGCATCTTTTTTATTTCTCTAAGTTTTTCAAGTTTCGATGTACTAAGATATTGCATTTCTGTAACGGTATCACCTGAGCTGCTGTTTTTTAATGGAGTAAGATAATAAGTTCGCGATGGTTTGTAATCGATCGACCAAAGCCAGATTGGCCAGATAATAAATCCTCCTATAAAAGTTCCCGGGTTAAATTCCTCATCGCGACGGAACGTAGTGTTGATAGGTTCATACCCTTCTTTTACTATGTCTACCATAACCAGAGAAAAAGATACTTTTGTGTCAGTGTAGAGATAGGGAGTTTTACCAACGAACTCGCCGTTGATATATACATCAGCATCTGATGGTACTGATTTTATCATGGTAGAACTGGCACAGCCTGATAAAAATATTATAAAAAAAATCGAAAAGGAAACTTTTAAAAGTAATGAAGGCTTCATTTTAGTAAAATTTATGGTAAATAATTGTTTTGAGTTTTAATATAAACTTAACAAAAACTTTACCATTTTTTGGTTTTTAATAAAATAAAATCAATGGATATGCGAAATTTTTATTCAATCTTAATAAATCTTCTAATATCAGGTTTATAATCTTATACTTCGCCGTTTCGATAATGTAGTACCAACCTAAGATTTTTAGTTTACCTTCCTTAACTTTTTCAGTAATATACGGGTATGTAAGCAAATGTCTCATTTGTTCAACAACATTGATTTGTTCACTTAACCATTCGTGTTTTTCAGTGTCAGAAATTTGCAATCTGTCAATCTTTTCGCGCACCACTATCGACAGTTTCAGCCATTTACGGGTATGAGGTATGTGTTTTAATGTAGATTCGTCAGCAAATAGCGTGCTGCAACCGCCACAGTTTGAATGACCGCAAACAATAATAGTGGAAACATTTAATACAAGCACAGCATACTCAATGGCACAAGTAGTTGAAAAAAACTCCTTTGATTCGCGATAAACAGGAACTATATTTGCAATATTACGTACCATGAACAATTCGCCTGGTAATGTTCTTGTTATCACGGTTGGAACTATGCGTGAATCGGAGCACCCGATAAAAAGAGTATGAGGATTTTGAGCACGACCAATACTTCCGAAAAGCTCTCGATAATGCTCAAAATCTATAGAATTGAACTCTTTTACACCTTCGAATAGTGATTTGGGTTCAAAGTCATTGTTTGACACTTAATTTGGAGTTTAATTATAATGAGTTATTAACAAGTGAATGAATTATTTGTTTAATACTGAAGAAGTAAAAAAAATAAACGTATAAATACCCATCATAATTCATAATTTTTGTCGGGCTTCAAGTTCAATGACCTCAAGATTTTGAATTTTATTACCATCAATTTCGAGTCTTACTAAAGTTTGAACTGTGTGAAAACCATATTTGCCTGCAGCGCCGGGATTTATATGCAATAAGTTAAGTGATTTATCGAACTGAACTTTCAGTATATGTGAATGCCCGCAAACAAAAAGTTGGGGTGGTTTTTCGTAAATAGCAGGTCTCACCAACGCATCATACTTTCCGGGATAACCACCAATATGTGTAATCCAAACTTCAGTTTCCTCAATGCGGAAACGGTTATGCATTGGAAAAATATTTCTGATTTCATAGCTATCAATATTCCCCCAAACTCCCCGTACTGGTTTAAATGCCCGAAGTTTTTCTACAGCTTCTGTTGAACCCCAATCGCCGCAATGCCAAATTTCATCACAATTCTCAAAATATTTGAAAATACGCTCATCGATATATCCGTGCGTATCGGAAAGTATGCCAATTTTTACCATGTAAATTGCTGATAATTTTATTGAAAATTGATTTTTTAATTTTGCAAAAATACTAATTGGCATCAGAACCAAAATCAGAACATTCAATAAAATGAAATTTATTTTCAAATTTTCAAAATTTGTACATGGAGTAACTTTAGTATCAGATTAAAATGCTAAATTTGCGATGAAATCAAAAATTAAGAAATGGTCAGAATATGAATACAAAACTGCAGGAACTTACCGATAAAATCTATCTCGAAGGAGTAGAAAAAGGAAATACCGAAGCAAAAGCTATTGTAGAGAAAGCTGAAAATGAAGC
>CAZDSY010000074.1:0-11901 GCA_964508285.1 uncultured Paludibacter sp. | reverse complement strand
TAGAAAAAGGAAATACCGAAGCAAAAGCTATTGTAGAGAAAGCTGAAAATGAAGCTGCATCTATTTTGGCAAAAGCAAAAGCTGAAGCAAATCAGATTATCGCGCAGGCTGAAGCAAAAGCTGCTGAACTTGCAAAAAACACCCAATCGGAACTTAAACTTTTTGCACAACAATCGGTAAACGCTCTGAAAACTGAAATTACCAACCTGATAAACGGATCGATAGTGTCCGAATCGGTTAAAGCAGCTACAGTCGATAAAACATTTATGCAGAAAACAATATTAATGCTTGTACAGGAATGGGCAAAAAATCAGGAAATTGTTGTTGAAGCTAAAGATGCAAAAGCGCTCACTGATTACTTTGCATCAAATGCTAAAAATCTGCTGAACCAAAATGTAAAAATTAATCAGGCTAATAATGTAAAAGCTGATTTTACGATTATTCCCCAAAAAGATGGTTATAAAATTACGTTTGGCGATGAAGAGTTCATGGCTTATTTCAAAGAATTTCTACGACCAAAATTAGTGGAAATGCTTTTTAATTCGTAGCAAAAGAAGAGATTAACCAAACAAGAAATGTTGTTAGGAATGAGTAATCGGTTGTCAGTTGCAAGTTCGCAATTTATTATGAACCTTTAACACTGAAACCGGAACGCGAAACCCGAAACCAAAAACACCAAACATAAATACAAACCGCCAATGAATTACTATTGTCTGGTAGCCGGCTTGCCGGATATTAATGCAGACGACACAAAAGGCATACTATCACTTCCAGAACTTAAAATGCAGTTGTTGGAAGAGTTAAGCCAAAGTGATGGTGAGTTATTGAAAATACTTTTTGCTACTTACGATAATCAGAATTTTCTTGCATATCTGAAAAATCACGAAGCAGTACTTCATCCTGCAGGCAATCTGACCTCAAATGACTGGGATGAATTATTTGTATTGATGAAGGAATATGAAAAACCTGTTGATAAAAGATTACTGCCCTACATTATTACGTTCTATCAAACATTGTCCGATGATAAATCAGATTCTGCATTATTATCAAAGGAAGATTTACTCACTACCATGTATTATGACTACGCGTTAAAAAGTGATAATTTATTTTTACGTAAATGGTTTGAGTTCAACTTGAATGTGAATAATCTACTTGCCGGAATTGCTTGTCGTAAACATGGTTTCGACCCCAAAACCTATATCATAGGAAACAATGAAGTGGCAAACGCAATCAGACATAGTAATGCGCGCGATTATGGAGTTAGCGGTCTTTTCGAAGAGTATGAGATGGTCATTCGTATCTCTGAAGAATCGGATTTGCTTGAGCGCGAAAAAAAAATAGATGCACTCAAATGGAAATGGCTCGACGAAAATACTTTTTTTAATTATTTTTCAATTGAAAAAATTCTGGCTTTTGTCCTTAAAATTGAAATGATTCAACGTTGGAAAATTCTTTCGGTTGAGAAAGGTGGACAAATTTTCCGACAGTTACTTTCCGAACTGAAAGAAGGAGTGAAGTTTGAAGATTAATACATTACTAAAAATAGAATATTCAATAAATAAATAAAAAATATTGTCATGAGTAATTTGCTGTTAGCATTTTATGAAATTGGCAAATTGGCACATTATTATTATGTCAACAACAGGGAAAGTAAAAGGAATTATATCTAATCTTGTAACCGTAGAGGTTGATGGGCCTGTCGCTCAAAATGAAATCGCTTATATTGCATTAGGCACTCAAAAACTTATGGCAGAGGTGCTGAAAGTGGTTGGTAAAAATGCTTTTGTTCAGGTTTTTGAAAGTACACGCGGACTAAAAGTAGGTAGCGATGTGGAGTTTACAGGAAGTATGCTCGAAGTAACTTTAGGCCCCGGTTTGCTATCACGAAATTATGATGGTTTGCAAAACGATCTGGATAAACTTACAGGTGTGTTTCTGCAACGTGGTGAATATAATTTTCCGCTCGATACCGAAAAATTGTGGAGTTTCAAACCAATTACAAAAGTTGGCGATAAAGTTAAAGCCGGTTCGTGGCTTGGTGAAGTAGATGAAAACTTCCAGCCTCATAAAATTATGGTGCCATTTGTATTCGAAGGGGAATTTACTGTAAAAACTATTGCTGAAGCAGGTGAATACAAGATAACTGACAAAATTGCTGTCGTTGTTGATGCTGATGGAAATGAAAAGGAAATTACCATGATACAAAAATGGCCGGTAAAAAAAGCTGTTAATGTACATGCTGAAAAACCGCGTCCGTTTAAGCTGCTTGAAACTGGAGTTCGCACTATCGACACTGCCAACCCAATCGTAGAGGGCGGTACCGGATTTATACCCGGACCATTCGGAACAGGAAAAACGGTACTCCAACATGCTATTTCAAAACAAGCAGAAGCCGATATTGTGGTTATTGCAGCATGTGGTGAACGTGCTAATGAAGTAGTAGAAATTTTTGTTGAATTCCCCGAACTCGAAGATCCGCATACCGGGCGCAAATTGATGGAACGTACTATAATTATTGCCAATACTTCGAATATGCCTGTTGCTTCACGTGAAGCATCGGTTTACACTGCCATGACAATTTCTGAATATTACCGTGCCATGGGATTGCGAGTATTGATGATGGCGGATTCTACTTCGCGCTGGGCGCAGGCATTGCGTGAAATGAGTAACCGTATGGAAGAACTACCCGGGCAGGATGCTTTCCCTATGGACCTTTCGGCAATTATTGCAAATTTCTACAGTCGTGCGGGTTATGTTTATCTTAATAACGGACAAACAGGTTCTATTACCTTTATCGGAACAGTATCGCCTGCCGGTGGTAACCTGAAAGAACCGGTAACTGAGAGTACTAAAAAAGCAGCGCGTTGTTTTTATGCACTTGAACAGGCACGTGCCGACCGCAAACGTTATCCGGCTGTGAACCCTATCGACAGTTATTCAAAATATATTGAATATCCTGAATTTGAAGAATATATATCAAAAAGAATATCACCCGACTGGACTTCGAAAGTTAACGACATGAAAACAATGTTGCAACGTGGAAAGGAAGTGCAGGAACAGATCAATATACTTGGCGATGACGGAGTTCCGGTTGAGTATCACATCACATTTTGGAAATCTGAAGTTATCGACTTTGTTATTCTTCAACAAGATGCTTTTGATAAAATCGATGCTGTTTGTCCCCTCGAACGTCAGGAATTTATGCTCAGTTTGGTGATGAATATATGTAAGACAGATTTTTCGTTCAATGGATTTGTTGAAGTTATGGATTATTTCAAACGCATTATCAATGTTTGTAAGCAAATGAATTATTCAGCTTTTAAATCAGAAAACTTTGAAAAATATGTATCGGAACTCAATGAAATCCTGACTGAAAGAAGAAAATAAAAACCGTAAATAAAAACCGAAAGAACTCTAAATAAATGGCAACTAAAGCATTTCAGAAAATTTACACTAAAATAACCCAGATAACCAAAGCAACTTGCTCGCTTCATGCCACCAATGTAGGAAACGATGAGTTGGCTACTGTAAACGGCAAACTTGCACAGGTAGTAAAAATTATGGGCGAAGAGGTTACGCTGCAGGTTTTTGAAGGAACCGAAGGAATTCCTACTAATGCCGAAGTTATTTTCCTTGGTAAAGCACCTTCACTTAAAGTGAGTGATCAGCTTGCAGGACGTTTTTTCAATTCATTTGGCGACCCTATTGATGGCGGACCCGAAATTGAAGGTGAAGAGCGTGAAATTGGCGGACCTTCAGTGAATCCTGTTCGCCGCAAACAACCATCGGAGCTTATTGCAACAGGCATTGCAGGTATCGACCTGAACAATACTTTAGTATCGGGGCAGAAAATTCCATTTTTTGCCGACCCTGAACAGCCTTATAATCAGGTAATGGCAAATGTGGCTTTGCGTGCAAAAACCGACAAAATTATACTCGGCGGAATGGGTCTGACAAATGACGATTATCTGTATTTCAAAAATGTTTTCAGCAATGCAGGTGTGCTCGACCGTATTGTGAGTTTTGTAAATACAACTGAAAATCCGCCTGTTGAGCGTTTGTTAATTCCGGATATGGCACTTACCGCGGCAGAATATTTTGCTGTTGATAAAAACGAAAAGGTGCTGGTTTTGCTCACCGATATGACATTGTACGCTGATGCCCTTGCCATTGTATCGAACCGTATGGATCAGATTCCTTCGAAAGACTCAATGCCGGGATCACTTTACTCGGATTTGGCAAAAATTTATGAAAAAGCAGTGCAGTTTCCTGCCGGAGGCTCCATAACAATTATTGCAGTTACCACGCTTTCGGGTGGAGATATTACACATGCTATCCCTGACAATACAGGTTATATTACCGAAGGTCAACTTTTCCTGCGCCGCGACACTGATGTGGGCAAAGTTATCGTCGATCCATTCCGTTCATTGTCGCGTTTGAAGCAATTGGTAATCGGGAAAAAAACACGTGAAGATCATCCGCAGGTTATGAATGCTGCGGTGCGTTTATTTGCCGATGCAGCCAATGCCAAAACAAAACTCGAAAACGGTTTCGATCTTACAGATTACGATGAACGTACATTGGCATTTGCAAAAGATTATTCAAATAAATTGCTTGCCATTGATGTAAATATTGATACCAATGCCATGCTTGATGTGGCTTGGGAATTGTTTAGTGAGCATTTTAAACCTGCAGAAGTTAGTATCAAACAAGAATTGGTGGAAAAATACTGGAAAAAATAACCTTTAGCTATATGAAGCGAAAAGGTAAGGTTTCTATTCTATGATTTTTTCAGCATTGTATCGATAGTATGACAGATATCATAAAATTTGGCATTATGAATATAAAATCATTGAAATCAGAAATCAAAGGGTAATTCTCGATTTTGATGTGGCTGAATTGTATGGTGTTCAAACAAAAAAGATCAACAAGGCAGTGAAAAATAATCCTGAAAAATTTCCTGCTGGATATGTATTTAAATCAAATTCTGATAAAAAAAACAAGGTGGTCAAAATTTTTGACCACCTCCAAAATTAAATTTTTCATTTGTTCTTCCTAAAGCATTTACATAAAAAAGGCTTGCATATGCTTGCAACGATTCTGAAAATCGAAAAGGCAACGGACACTAATATTGGCATTATTGAGACTTATACCAAACTCAGGGCATTTTTCCGTGCCGTATCTGAATTAGTTGAATCCAAAGACGAAAAAGTTCATAAGTCGTTGATGAAACAAAGTGTTGAAATAATGACTGAAATAATAGGAAGCAAAAATAAGTAGCAGAAAATGAGACAAGTATTGAACATAATTTTGCAGGTTTAAAAATTAAGCACACAATTAAAAGGAAAAACAACGATACAGAAGTTTGGGAAGAAGAACCTCGTTATTACTCTATAAAAATTATTTAGTCTTGCTGAATTAAGACCAAAAAAACGAAATGGCAATACAATTTCAATATAATAAAACATCGCTTCAGGCGCTTGAAAAGAATCTGAAAATGCGTGTACGCGCTTTACCAACTATTAAAAATAAGGAAAGTGCGCTTCGCATGGAAGTTAAAAAGGCAAAAGATGATATCAGAAAACTGGAAGCAGAGATTGAACAACGCATTGCTGCATACGATAAAATGCTTGCTTTGTGGGGCGAATTTGATACTACGCTTCTTCAGGTTGAAGATGTCAGAATGAGTATTAAAAAAATTGCAGGAGTACGTATTCCTGTACTCGATGAGGTTTTGTACACAACCAAGCCATTCAGTCTTTTTAATTCACCAAAATGGTATCCCGATGGACTTGCTCAGCTTAAAGAATTGGCTCAGGTTGGAATTGAACAGGAATTTTATTCGTATAAACTTCGTTTACTTGAATTTGCCAGAAAAAAAACTACTCAAAAAGTAAACCTTTTTGAAAAGGTTCAGATTCCGGGTTATCAGGAGGCTATCATTAAAATTAAACGATTTATGGAAGATGAAGAAAACCTTTCAAAATCGTCGCAGAAAATTGTTAAATCGCGTCAGCAAAAACACAAGGAGGTTGAGCTATGATAATAAAAATGAAAAAATACTCCTTCTTGGTTTATCACAAAAATTACACTGATTTTCTTAATGCAATTAGGGAAATTGGTGTTTTACATGTGATTGAGAAAAAAGAAGGAATTGCTGAAAATGATGCACTGAGAGAAAAGATGATGATATCTTCGCGTATCAAATCTGCGCTGAAATTACTCGAAAAAAATAAACCTAAAGATACATCATATGTAGAAGCATCGGATATTGAACCAGACATTAAGGTATTATACGATGTCGAAGAAGCTTTCAATTTGCAAGAATCCATGTATCAGAAATTGCAGCAAACCGAAAAGGATTATGAACGAATGGAGGTATGGGGTAGTTTTAGCCATGAACGATTAAATGAATTAAAAAAGTCTGGTTATGTTTTGCATTTTTTCAGCTGCAATAATAAAAAGTTTAATCCTGAATGGGAGGTAAAATACAATGCATTTGAAATTGACACTGTCGGAAGTACGTTGTATTTTATCACTGTAACGCATGAAGATGAGGTACTGGAGATTGATGCCGACCCTGTGAAATTATCAAAAAAGACCGCTCCTGAACTTTTAAATACCATTAAAGAAATTCAGCAATCCATCGAATTACATAAAAAGAAAATTCAGGACATGGCTGTTGCACAATACAATAATCTCAGCTTGCTGCAGGATTCAATAGAACAGAATATCAATTTTACCAAAGTGGTACTTAACACGAGTATTACGGTTGATAATAAAGTAATGTTGCTCGAGGGTTGGTGTCCTGAAGAATCGACTGAAGAGCTAAATACCTATCTTGAAAAAGAAAACGTGTTTTACCAGGTTGCCGACCCGGTTGAAGGTGAAAAGGTGCCCGTAAAACTTAAAAATAATAAGTTTGCCAAATTGTTCGAAATGATAGGTGAATTGTATGATTTACCAAATTATTATGAAATTGACCTTACGCCATTTTTTGCACCCTTTTATATGTTGTTTTTCGGGCTATGTCTGGGCGATACGGGTTATGGTTTATTGTTGCTTTTGCTTGCTATTTTTGTTCGTCGCAAAGTTAGTAATGCATTAAAACCCGTTTTTTCGTTACTTATTTGGCTGGGATCATCTACGGTGATCATGGGTTTTGTTAGTGGAACTTTTTTTGGTTACAACCTGCTCGAATCAAAAATTCCCTGGTTGGAATCCTTTAAATCATTTATGTTAAATTCCGAACAACTTTTCTATACATCGTTATTGTTAGGTGTGGTTCAGATAATGTTTGGGATGATAATTAAAGCTGTTGGTTTAGTACGTCGGTATGGTTGGGCAGCATCGCTTTCTACTTGGGGTTGGATTATTGCTATTGTTGGTGCAGGCGGAACTTATGTTTTATCCACTTACGCGCATCTTGATCCTGCGCTTGCACGCTGGGGATATTATATTTTCGGCGGAGGCGGAGCTTTACTCATTTACTTATTGAATAATATCAAACGAAATCCTCTGATAAATGTAGGTGCAGGGCTTTGGGATACTTATAATATGGCTACAGGTGTTTTAGGGGACGTACTTTCGTATATCCGGTTGTTTGCATTGGGTATTTCGGGGGCAGTTATGGGATTTGTTTTCAATAATCTAGCTTTTCAAATGAGCGGGAATATTCCTGTTGTTAGTCAAATTATAATGATACTTATTTTGCTTTTCGGTCATGGAATAAATATCTTCATGTCTTCGTTAAGTGCATTTGTTCATCCCATGCGTCTTACTTTTGTGGAGTTTTATAAAAATTCAGGTTTCGAAGGTGGAGGAAAAAAATATCGACCCTTCAGTAAATTTAAAGAAGAAAAATCAATATTTTGAATAATAATAATCAATTAAATATCAACAAATCAATTTATTAAATTTTATGGAACCAATCATTTTGGCTTATATCGGTATCGGATTAATGGTAGGACTCGCCGGTGTGGGTAGTGCTTTTGGAGTTACAATTACAGGAAACGCAGCAATTGGTGCACTCAAAAAGAATGCTGATGCTTTCGGAAACTACATGTTATTGAGTGCATTGCCTGGCACACAGGGTTTATACGGATTTTTAGGATATTTCCTTCTTGCCGGGAAATTAACACCTGATATGACATGGGGAACTGCAGCAGCTGTTTTTGGCGGCAGTATTGCTTTGGCGTTAACAGGTTTATTTTCTGCAATACGTCAGGGACAGGTTTGTGCCAATGGAATTGCCGGCATTGGTTCGGGCTATGACGTGTTTGGAAAAACTATGATTCTTGCTGTTTTCCCCGAATTGTATGCCATTATTTCCCTTGCTGCCGTATTTATGATTAGTGTAGCGATTTAATATTACACAAAAACTTATAATGAAGCTCAAACAAGATACTTGTTTGGGCTTCATTAGTATTGCTCTTCGGACGAAATAAGTTACTTTTGTATCCGTTTCATTGTTATAGTATAAAATGAAAAAAAAGGCAGGCAGGTTTAAATCGTTTTTACAGAAACTGCGTTTTCAGTACAGAGTTTCGGTACTCAACGAAAACACACTGGAAGAGTCGTGGCATATTAGGCTTTCAAGGCTAAGTGTGCTTGTTTATGCTTCTACTCTGATTTTGCTCACCTTTATTTTACTTACTATCCTTATTTTTGCAACACCTCTCCGATACTACCTGCCTGGTTACAACGAAGGTGGAAACCGTCCTGAAATTGTCTCAAGGGCAATGCATTTAGACTCTCTGAAAAAAGAAGTTGAGCTTCAAGCCGGTTATCTAGATGTTATCCGCAGTATTATTAAAGGAGAAGTAAAGCCAGATTCTATTGCTCAACTTGATTCAGCACAGCTTAAAGAAAAAGCAATTTCTTTTGTTGAAAAATCCAAAGCTGAAAAAGAATTTATTGAAAATTATGAATCTGAGGAAAAATACAATCTGAGTAATATAACCGGTGTAAAGAATAAAAATGTTTACGTTTTTTTCCGACCCGTAAAAGGAGTAATTTCTTCATCGTTCAATCCTTCAGAAAACCAATATGGAATTAATATAATTACATCAAAAAGTGAAACTGTTTTAAGTGTACTTTCTGGAACTGTTGTGTTTACCGGATTTACTTTTGATGTAGGTTGGGTGATTTCAATTCAGCACGAAAATGGTTATTTGTCGGTTTATAAAAATAATTCCCGATTATTGAAAAAAATTGGCGATTCAGTGAAAGCTGGCGAAGGAATAGCTGTAACAGGAGAGACATCGCGAAATACGCCTCCTGAACAATTCTATTTCGAGCTTTGGCAGCAAGGCAAACCCATGAATCCCGAAGATTTGATTATTTTTTAAAAATTTGTAAATTTAATAGCTGTAGTGATTTTCCGAATTGCAAATGGAAAAAACTAATGTTTCAAAAGTTTCAAAAGTTTGAAAGTTTAAAGTGAAAATCGAAAACTGTAAATATTCAGGTGATTGATAATAAAAAACAAATAGCTGTTCTTGGTTCCACGGGTTCAATTGGCACGCAAGCTCTCGAGGTAATTGCCGATAACAGTAACCTTTTCGAAGTTTATGCCATTACTGCGAATAATCAGGTCGATTTGCTGATTGAACAAGCGCATCGATACCGACCTGAAGTTGTAGTAATTGCAAATGAGGTTCATTACTCCAAGCTTAAAAATGCACTTGCTGATCTTCCTGTAAAAATTTTTGCCGGAGCTGAAGCTATAGCTCAGGTTGCTTCCATGGAACCTGTTGATATTGTCTTGACAGCCATGGTAGGTTATTCGGGACTAAAACCAACCATAAAAGCCATCGAAGCCGGAAAAAAAATTGCGCTTGCCAACAAGGAAACACTGGTGGTAGCCGGCGAACTTATTTGCGACCTTGTTGAGAAACACAAATCGGCCATTTTGCCTGTCGACTCAGAGCATTCAGCTATCTTCCAGTGCCTTACGGGCGAAGGGAATAACCCGATTGAAAAACTCATTCTAACTGCTTCGGGAGGTCCTTTTCGCACTAAAAACCTTGCCGAACTGCAACACGTAACCAGTGCCCAGGCTTTGAAACATCCAAACTGGGACATGGGTGCTAAAATTACAATCGACTCTGCAAGCCTTATGAACAAAGGGTTTGAAATTATAGAAGCAAAATGGCTTTTCGGAGTTTCTCCTGATCAGATTGAGGTGGTTGTACACCCTCAGTCAATAATACATTCAATGGTTCAGTTTACTGATGGTTCAATTAAAGCCCAACTTGGTTTACCCGATATGAAACTGCCTATTCAGTATGCATTTACTTATCCTGACCGGTTGAAAAGTAATTTTCCGCGTCTGGATTTTAATCTTTGCTCGCAGTTTACATTCGAACAGCCTGATACAGAACGATTCCGCAATCTGGCTTACGCTTATTATGCTATGGAACGCGGAGGGAATATGCCGTGTATTCTCAATGCTGCCAACGAAGTGGTTGTGGCAGAGTTTTTGAAAGAAAAAATTGGCTTCCTGCAAATGAGTGATATTATTGAAGAAGTAATGGAACAAGCATTTTTTATTCAGCATCCTTCTTACGAAGATTATGTTAATACCGATACAGCTACAAGAATCACTACAAATCAAATTATTAATAAATAAATTTTATTTAAACAAAAAGGTATTTTAATAACAGTTCCGGCTTACTATTTATAGATGCCGAACATAAATATATTATATGGAAACATTTTTAATTAAAGCGCTACAACTTATCCTGAGTTTATCAATTCTTGTAGTTTTACACGAGTTGGGTCATTTTTTATTCGCACGCCTTTTTAAAGTTCGGGTTGATAAGTTTTACATGTTTTTTAATCCCAGTTTTTCCCTTGTAAGAGCTAAAAAGATAAATGGGAAATGGCAGGTTAAATTTTTTGCAAAAAATGTACCCGCAAACGAACGTGAAAAGCGTAACAGCGAAGGTGATATTATTCTTGATTCAAAAGGAAAAGCTCAGTTAGAACCCATTCCTGTGAGTGAACTCACTGAAGATGATTGGCGCAGGTATCCTGAAAATACGGAATGGGGAATAGGATGGTTGCCACTGGGTGGGTATTGCAAAATTGCCGGAATGATTGATGAGTCAATGGATAAAGCTCAACTGGCCGAAGCTGCTAAACCATGGGAATATCGTTCAAGACCTGTTTGGCAACGCCTACCAATTATTATTGGTGGAGTGTTTGTAAATTTTCTGCTTGCTTTGGTAATTTATTCGGCCGTACTTTTCACGTGGGGAAAAGAATATTTGCCCCTCGATAATGCAAGTTATGGATTACAGTTTTCTGAAACTTTACTGCAAAGTGGTTTTAAAAACGGAGATAAAATTCTATTGATTGATGGTAATCCTGTGGAGCAACGTGCCGACATTATAAGTCATTTACTAATAGATGGTAAAAAGAATGTAACCGTTCAACGGGACAGCACTCAGGTTGAAATTACACTTCCTGACGATTTTGAAAAACGTGTACTTGCAGCAGGCGAAACTGAAATGATTTCGGTTCGTTATCCTTTTGTTGTTGAAGATGTTTCGGCCGGCAGCCCTGCTAAAGAAGCTGGTTTACAAAGGGGAGATAGTATTATTGGCTTAAACGGTAAGGCTATGAATATTTATCAGGATATTGCTATGGAACTGTCTAATCTGTCGGGAAAAGAAACAAAAATTGATTTTGTTCGAAAAGGGGCACGAATGCAGGCAACTGTAAAAATTACAGAATCAGGAAAAATTGGCGTTGCTTTACGATCGCCATTAGCTTATTTCGAAACAAGAAAAATTGAATATGGTTTCTGGGAGTCAATACCTGCAGGAATTGCTTTAGGCTGGGAAACGCTGACAAGTTACGTGAAACAGTTTAAATTGGTATTTACTAAAGAAG
>CAZDSY010000073.1:0-15583 GCA_964508285.1 uncultured Paludibacter sp. | reverse complement strand
TTGCAAGATTTATGCATCAAATATACTAAAACTTGCAGATATACACAATACTTTTAAGATTTATTTTACTGATAATCTTATGTTTATATACTTTTTAAGGGTCGACTATTTAGCTTTAATAAATTTTGTCGATTTGCACTACTGTATCCACGAAGCACAAATTTATTTTATTTTTTTGTGTTGGCCAAAATGGCTTTGCCAAAGTGCATTGTATAGGCGGAAGCTCTTTTGTAAGCCTTTGGTTTGAGCGATGGCTCGTGTGGGCTTGCAAATGTGCTTACGACTGTGCGTTGGCAACTCATCACTTAACATCCACAATCCTTTCAGTAACCAACTTTGAACTAATCACTGCCATTGGCAAACCTGCACCTGGCACTGTTGATGCACCTACATAGAACGTGTTTTTAAACTGCTCGTCGTAGTTTTTAGGGCGCAATGCCCCTATTTGCAACATGCTATGCGATAAGCCCAAGCCTGCTCCTTTGTAAAGATTAAATTGGTTTTGCCAATCCTCAGGGGTATATGCCATTTGAAACACAATGTCTTTAGAAATGTCTTGCTTAATCCTTAGCGAAAAATCTTCAATAATACTGTTTACAATGTCTTGCTTATCAGACCAATCGGTTTTATAGAGCAAATTGGGAACCGGGCAAACAAAAAACAAAGCTTCGCAGCCTTCGGGTGCACACGTGGGGTTGTGTTTAGAAACAACATTGACATAATAATAAGGTTTTTCGAGTGTTCCAGGATTTTTCATTACATCTTTGGCATATTCTTCGTAGTTGTTGCCCAAGAAATAGTTGTGGTGTTCTACTTGCGGTAGTTTTGTTTTAACACCAACGTAGAAGGTTAAATAACCCATCGTCCAGCTCATTTTCTGCAAACGGTTTTCCGTGAAGTTTTTGCGTTTAAAAACAGTTCCCCTAAAGTAGGCAGCATCAGAATTTATCACGAAAATATCGGCCTGCCAGCTTTTGTTATTTTGGTCGGTTAATGAGGTTAATGTATTTTTATAGCTCACGTAATCAACAATTTCGGTATTGTAATGAAATGTTACGTTGAGTTTTTTAAGTTCTTCTACCAAACTCTCCACAATGGTGTACATTCCACCTTTAACATTATAATATCCTGTATGTTTAAATTCAATATGCGACAGCAGGGTATAAACGGCATTGGTGTCAAAAGGAGTGCGGCCAAGGAAAAATGCTATGAGCGAAACTATTTGCCGGGCTTCTTTCGATTTGAAATAATTGCCTGTTTGCGACCAGAAGGTTTTAAGCAAAACAGGCAAATGGCGTGGGTTTACAGTAGCTAAAGCTACAAGGTAAGCAGGTAAACTGTTGAAATTTTGTTTGATGGCAACCTCAACAGTATCGTTATAAATGGATTCGCACTTATTTAAATATGCGGTGAACTTGGTCTTAAAATCGGGTTCAACGTCTTCAAACTGTTGGCTCAATTTATCAATATCCTTGTAGAGTGAATACTTCTTTTCGCTTCCTCGGAAATTGACCGTGTAAAGCGGTTCTATTTCAACAAATTCAAACGGTAATGTTATGCCACAATCTTTAACCAGCTCTTCGAATTCGTAGGGCATACTAAAAAAACTGGGGCCTACATCGAAGGTAAATCCGTCTTTTTTAAGCTGGTTCAATCGTCCGCCCGGTTTTTGAGCTTTTTCAACAAATGTTACTGTATAGCCTCTGCTTGCCAATCGCAATCCGGTAGAAAGGCCTCCCAAGCCTGTTCCTACAATTATTACACTTTTGCTCATTTTTTAACGTTTTTTAAGACTTTTGGATAAAGATTATTTTTAACCCAATCGAAGCCAGGTTCGATGGTGAGTGTTTTTATACAATATTTTTTTGCTTCTTCGAACTTATTTAACTCTACATAAGCATGTATTATGGTTGCCAATAAATTCAAATAGTTCCAATTGTTTGTTTTGTATTCTTTGTTCGATTCCATCAATGTGAGGGCTTTCAAGTAATAAGCCAAGGCTTCAGTTTTTGAGCCACCAAACATTTTGGGCATGTAAAAATAGATGTTTCCAAGCTGCATATATCCTAAAGCGTTTGAAATATCGATGCTTACAGATTTTTTTGCATATTCCAAACTCTTCATTCCCATAAACGGAGCCTTATAGTTTGCCAGGCCAATCTCGAAGCCAACAAACGCTGCTTTATAAGCATAAAGCATTGACTCATTGTACTTTTTCAGTTCCAATTTTTCCAAATTGAGCGTTGCCTTGGTTAAATATTTCTCTGCTTCGTCTTCTTTATCACTACCAATACACCAAGCAATATAACCATATTGATAATTAATCAAATCCAAAACATCTTTATCTTTTTTTTGCTTTAAAGCATCAACCGAATCCATCGCAGCTTTCCACTTGGTCATGTTCCCAGAAGCGTAAGCATTGTAAATTGATTTATTATTTTGCCCAAGCACACAACAGCTCAATAAAGCAAGCGATAGTATTAATATATATTTCTTCCCTTCCATGTGTAATTTTTCTGTTTTCTTACCATCATTGCCCTAATCATAACCCGCAACATAAAGAACATGTTTGCAGGGAAATACAAAATAGTAGTAATCATGCTTTGCTTGCAGGTAATCGCATATAAAACCTGTATTAATAAAACACCCAACAGATATGGAAAAATTAAGTATTTATTATATAAAATAATAGGAGTAATGCTAAGAGTTCCGAATAACCAAAAAAGAAAAGCCACAACAGGATTATTGCCAAAAAACATAAAAATATTTTTTGAGAAACCATTTAATGCTTCGTTGTACGAATGGTACATTCGGCATTGTATCCGTTTTTCGCCAATAAGGCAAGCTATTTTAATCTTTTGGCTTTTATAAAACCTTGAAATGGCAATATCTTCGATTGCAGAATCTTTAAACTGTTTGTGTGGTTCTAATTCATAGTATGTTTTAGTTTCGAACAACATAAACTGTCCGTTTGCTGCGGCATGTGCTTTAAAAGGCGACACACGCACAAAAATCAGAGGCAAAAGAGTTAAGAGAATGTAATTCATTAGTGGTACAGTTTGTTTTTCTCCCGTCGTCAATAGTATTTGCTTTGGGAAAACAGAAAGCAACCCCAGTTTATACTTTTTAGCATAAGCTACTACATCAGCAACAATATTGCCCGAAAGTACCACATCGGCATCCACAAAAAGCATATACTTACCCTTTGCCTGCTTTGCCAATTGATAACAAGCATGGTTTTTGCCAAGCCAGCCGCTTGGTAGAAAGTCTGATTGAATTAATCTTATACGCCCATCAATTTTGGCATACTTACTGATTATTTTCTCTGTGTTATCGGTTGAATGGTCGTTACAAACCAGAATCTCAATATTACTATTTTTCATTTCATGCAAAGCATCGAGCAAACAAGCAATATTGGCTTCTTCGTTGCGTGCCGGAATAAGTACAGAAATCAACTCGCTGTTTTGAGCTACTGTTTTAGCAATAGTCTGGCGGAAAATGAAATTTATCAGCACGTTAAGTAACTGAAAACCCAGGAATCCCAGCGATATGTAAACTAAATATTGCATTATGAAGTTTTAGTTTTATGTTGGTTAAGCGCTTCTGTGAGGAACAAATTGTATTCATCCTCAATGTTACTGTTTTTCAAAGAACCTGCAATACATATTTTTGTATAAATAAAAAGATGTGGTTTGGCATCTGAAAAATAATCGGTAAGATTTACCACAAACAGCACCTGAGTTTCGTTCTTACATTTCTTTATTATTTGCTGAATACCACTTTCAAATCGGACAGAACTGTTGTGCGAAGAATGAATTTTGCCCTGTGGGAACATCAAAACCATATTCTTTTCTTTTTCAAGCAATTCCACGGTGTAATTAATGCTTTCAAGCATTTCCCTTGATTTTTTCTTCACCGAATATCCGCCGGTGTGCTGAAAATACCAATGCTTTTTCAGTTGTTCTTCCAGCATCATAAAATGAAATGTACGGAACATTGTTTTATGGTTCAGGTATTCAATCCAAAAGCCATCCCACCAGCTTATATGGTTAGCAATCACCAGTACCGAATGGCCATTATCGTTAAACTCCCCTTCGAAGTGAATGGAACAAAAATTCCGCTTTATCATAAAACGACAAAGCCATTGGAATAATGGATAGATAACCCTATGATGCTTCGCTTTAATCATTTAATTACCTTAAAAACAATAAATAACATTATAAAAAACAGCAATTGGCTCATAAATAATAAAATAGCCACTGGGTTTTTGGTTTCTATTTTACATATTTTAATAAAACCAACAAACAAGAAACCAATAATCCACCACGCAATGTAGTTTTGCAGTGGTACAACAGAATACTGCCAGCTCCACATGTCCATTTTAGGCGCAAGTTGCTCAAGAACAATGTCATACAACAACATTATTGAAGGGGCAATCAAAAGTTGTAACATTTCGCTTTTGCATATTTTCATCGAAATAGCAAAAGCGGTATAAGTAAGAAACAACCAATTGAGGGCAATTAATAACGGTGTATTAAACAATTTTAAACCAAGTGCATTGCCATAAAGATAATGACCAAAAATAATTCCGGTATTAACTCCGGCAACTTCAATAAAGAACCCCAGAAAAGCAATTGCTGAGAAAACCAAAACATCTTTTCTCGAATAATTATCATGGTACAGTAAGAGTAAGTATGTACTCAACAACAATGCGTATGGCGTAATTGTAATGAAAAAATGATTAGTCCATGGAATGAGAAAACCTAAAACACCTATCGTGTAAAAAATCAGGATGAACTTTTTTACTTCTTTGGTTGGCAATGTGTTTTTAGGGAATAAATCCATTTATGCAAATTATAAAATTGATTATCTGTTATTTATCGTGTTCAATCCACAATAGGTTTGAAACTTTATAGCCTAGTTTCTCGGCTTTTTCCAGATAAAGGCTTTTTATCTCGGCAGGTATGGTTTTTTCTCTTGATAAAATCCACAAATAATCAAAATTTGAACCTGAGACCAAAGCATATTTATATTCCGGGTCAATAGCAATAACATTGTAACCTCCAAAAAACGGCCCAAAAAATGATACCTTCAACATGGCAATGCTCTCGTTCTGCACAAATTTGGCTTTACCAGTAGCTTCTTTCCATATTTTTTGCTCATAATTATAGCCTCGGTTCACCACTTTAATTGTCCCATTGCTATTGAGCGAATATTCAGCAGTGGTGTTGTTCAACCCTCTTTCGAAGCGAAAATCGAAGCGGGCTATTTCGTACCATTTGCCCAAATACTTTTCTTTTTCAAAAGGAGTAACTGCCTTAACCCCTTTGGGTATCGAGGCACATGAAGCAAATAATGCTATCATAGTCAGAATGATTAGTTTATGAATTTTCATGTTCTTTTAATTTTTGTATCTATACTAACTTCATTTGCAACTCGTTCGATTATTTTTTTGAACCAAACCGTATAGTTTTGCGGAGACTTTTTTACTCGTTCCAAAACTTCATTTATAGCAACATAATCGAAATCTGAAACTTCATCTGGGTTGACAATAGGTAATTCATCAGAAAACCCAACAAACACATGGTCAAATTCATGCTCTGTCAATCCATTTTCAAGTTGCTCTTTGTAGATGAAATGAAAGATTTCGGTAACATGGTTCAATGTTATTCCCATCTCTTCTTTTAACCGCCGAATTGCAGTAGCCTCATTCTGCTCGTTAGGGAAAGGATGCGTACAGGCAGTGTTTGTCCACAAACCGGGAGAATGATATTTGCTAAGTGCTCTTTTTTGTAATAGCAGTTTATTATTGCTATTGAAAATAAAAACCGACACAGCCCTATGCAATAGTGCTTTTTGGTGTGCTTCAAGTTTTTCCATTTCACCAAGAGGACTGTCGTTTTCATCGACAAGTATAACGTTTTCGAACATCTTAAATAAGTTTTGTTTTATACATAACTCCAACTTTCACCAAAATAAAATATTTTCGAAGGTTATTTATTCGTACCCTCTTTGTGAGTATTGTTTCTGGTTTCGTTTTTTTTATTTTATCGAATAACGTTTTGTAGTAAAAAAAGGCCAGTGCAACAGCTAATTTTGCTCTGCCCGGGAGCTCTTTAACCCCAATCCATGCTTCGTCAAAATCATTTTCGATAGATTGCTCAATGAGATGTTTGTTTGTTTTATCAAATTGTTTGTTTGCCATTTCGGGAAAATATGTGCGCCCCAGCTCTATTTTGTCATCTTTTAAGTCACGGAGAAAATTAACTTTTTGAAAAGCAGAACCAAGCTTTTGAGCCGAATGCTCTAATTCGTCGTAAAGCTCTTGATTGCCATTACAAAAAACTTTGAGACACATTAAGCCAACTACATCTGCCGAACCGTAGATATAGGTGTTCAATTCATCGGTGCTGGCATATTCGGTTTTTGTAAGGTCGAATTTCATGCTTTCCATAAAAGCCTGAATGTGTTTCGGGGAAATATTGTATTTCCTTACAGTATCGGCAAATGCGGCTAATACCGTATTTGTACTAATTCCATTTTCTAAAGCATATTGTAACTGCTCATTTAAATTGCTTAACAAAAAAGGCTTGTCGTAACCATGAAAGCTATCTACAATCTCATCTACCAATCGAACAAATCCATAAATAGCGTAAATAGCTTTGCGTTTTTCCTTCTCAAGCAATGATGTTGCCAGTGAAAAAGACGTGCTGTACTCCTTAGTAATCAGCTCAGATAGCTTGTAACTATTCTCTATGTAAAATTCCACATTCATTTATAAACCTATTCGAATTATTTGTTTTGAATCTATTATTTTAATTTACAACAACAAATGTAATCAATTCGCACGAGTGCTGTGGCAAGATTGCACTCTTTGACAAAGCTTTGGTTTTTGCGTTGGCTTGTGGGGCTTTGGCAATGTGTGCAATGTGGGTTGGGTTTCTTTTTTTCTTTTTTGAGCGTGGGGAAAAACACAATAAATTCATCCAATTTGCACCAACCTATCAAAGAGCTAAATTCCGCTTATAATTATTTGTAAATCTGTCAATTTTGCACGTATCTATTGAGCTGTACGATTTTTTTACACTTGTTGCTAACGGTTGCGTGTATGAAACGTTTGGCATTTCGAAGCGATTTTCTATCAAGTTACAACTACTATTGATACGAGTTGTAACGCACGATAACGCAATGTCTGCCAAATGTTTTATACACGTTGTTGTGCGTTCGGTGTTCTTCTTTCGTCTTGATTTTCTGTCGTTTGCGCGTTGGAACAGACACACTCTTTGCCAAGTTCTGGCTTTTGGGTCGGCTGGTGCGACTTGGCAATGTGTGTGGCTGTTTAGCATTGGCAATATTTATTTTTAAAAATGTCGTTTATCTCAAGCAAAAAACTGTCGTCTGGCAATTTATTTATTGCCGTCTCTCTATATTTCTTGTAAAGCTCTAAGATTTTATTTTCAGTTTTCTTGTCGAGCAACGTCAAGTCTAGCATCATTGCTTTATTTAAGTCATTAGGCTCAAATTTTTGAAGCCCGTTGCCATATTCCCTACGGTTGTCTTCAAATATCTCTCTCGCAACGTCTGTTAATAGATAAGCAAACAATACGTCAACGTTCACATTGTCAAACAAACTATTCTGAACGGGATAAACACAATGAAAAGTTGTGAGATTAGAAATATTCGCTTCGTTTCTGATGAATTTCAGTCCACTTCTATTGAAAACAGAAACCCAAATTGGTGATGGCGGACGATTTTCTAAAGAATACCAAGGTGTTCTACAAGCTGTCAGATACTTTTTGTCAATACCTGATTTTTCTCCAAATTCAATGTATTTCAAAACATTTTCATCTTTAGAACCGATTGCATTTAATAAGAATGTTTGTCTATCGTTTTTAATTAATGAGTTGTAATTGTCCTTTGTGAAAAAATTATCTTTAACGTCCACCGCTTTGCAAATGCAAGGGAGTAAATATTTTTCATCAATACCATAATGGTTTGCTTTTGATTTAGAAAATGTGAAATACTCATTTGCTCCTGTGGCAATACCACGAACGACTTTAGCCACACTAGAAAAGGGAATTAAATTTTTATATCTAATTCCGTTTTGCTCTTGATAATATTTCCGCCATTTTACTTCTGATTCAAGTTCACTGACGTTAAAAGTTGAGCCGCCAAGGCTGTTATTTGGATATTCAGAAATGTAAGTTTTAACTAGTTCTAAATCATCAATTGTTTTGATATTTGAAAACTTAACTGCTTGATTGTTCTTATCATTTGAGCATAATAAAATACACGCAGTTGTTAGAGCATCATCAAAAACATTCTCTTCAAAATCAAAAACGACAATGTGCCTTAATACCTTGTTTTTAATAAGTGCTGACTTAACAAGTTTCCCATAATCCGAATTTAAAAATTCTGATGGTATGATATAGGCAAGTCTGCCATTAGATTTAAGTTGGTAAATAGACTTTAACAGAAAAAGTGTATAAAGATTTGTAAATCCATTGAGTTTAATCTTTAATCTGTTTTCAATTTCATTTAATATTGTCTTGTTGTCATAGTCGTGAAACTTAAAATATGGCGGATTACATATAATACCATCGTATTTATTGTTCCAATCATTAAACATATAATCTTCTAAATGTAAATCGACATTAGAAGAATCGTTGAAGATTTCTTTTGCTTCTGCAAATATTTTTTCATCAATATCAAAGCCTTTTATTGATAAATCTGATTTTTTGCTTAATAAAGCTCTTGAAAAAACCCCAAGACCAAATGCAGGTTCTAAAACTGTTATTAGATTTGGATTTCCCAACAACCAATCTGCCATTAAAGATGCTAATTCGTAAGGTGTGAAGAATTGAGCAAATTTTTTCCTATGCTCTAATGAAATTTTTTTAGAGTAGCGTTTCTCAACTTGATTATCTGTTGCTTGTAATATGTCTTTAACTTCAATCATTAGAATTCTTTACTATCTATTCCGAGTATATTAATCAGATTGTTCACATCAAGATATGCTGTTCCACCTTTGAAGGTTACATAAAACAAGAGTCTTCCCCTGTCCATTTCTTTTCTAACGCTTTCGTGAATAGGTTCTTCAACTTTTGATGCAATAAGTGTTCCTGATTTTGAGTTGATTTTGATAGTTGTTTTGTTCTGATTTTTGGTGTCTGTCTCAACTGAGAAAATTATTCCTTCATTGTTGGAATCCGAGATAATAGTGAGAATTTGCTCGAATGAAATTCCGTAAACTTTATCGAAGAAAACCTGAAAATAAAAATGGGGAACATTGAAGGTTTCAATCCATTTGTAAACAACCTTTATGTCTTCGACCTTTGGTGTTATAGAAAGATAGTCTCGTTTTTGAATTTCCTTTATAGCGTCTTTTAGTGTTCTGAAGTGTGCTTTCAATTCCGAAAGCCGTTCTGTTGAACTCCAACTTGGAACTCTAAAGTCTGTTACAGACAAAGTTTTTTGTGTAATGCTTTCAAGTAAATCAATGTATGCTTGTCTTGAAGGGTGATTTAATTCTTCCTGAAATTCTGCAAGAATTTTGTCCCTGGTCTGCAATGCGATATGACTAAATTTCTCAGTCCTAACTTGCATTGCTTCTTCATATTTGTCAATTAAGAACGCACTTGACCTAACTTCAATACCTGCTATTGCTTTTTTTACATACTCGGTAATTGTATGATGTGGTATTTGGCTTATATCAAAACCTAAGTCTTTGTTGAAATCTTCTTTTCTGAAAATTAGTAAATCAGGTCTTTTTCCAATTGTATCAAGCTCGTCTTGAAAATCTTGATAGAATGTATCAAATCCATCTTCTCCAGCTACTAAGTCATCAGACTTACCATATTTTACAGCGATAAAGTTCTTTGAGGTTTCGTTAATTGCCCTGAATACCAAATTTTCCGCCCAATCTCCCTGCTCCTTATTGGTAATGAAGTTTGACGATGCTTGTGTTGGTGTTCTTGCAGGGTCACGAGGAAGTCCAAAGTCCACTAAAGGTACTGGAACTGTTTTAGTTAATTCTCTTATTTTTTCGTAATATGTCATAATCATTTTTTTTCTACAAAGTTACATTTTTAATTCTGATAGTCTTTCCGTGCGTTGGCAAAAAATGGCTCTTTGGGTTTTACTCACGGATTATATGTTTTTATGGTGTTCGTGAATGCTTCGCATTTGCGAAGGGTTGGCTTGTGTGTCGGGCAAAACCAAATGTGCCATTTACGAACGGGTTTATTATTGTTTTTTGGTGTTCGTGAACTTCGTTTGTGCGGTGGCAATAAAATTGAATTAAAAAAATATGCGGTGGGGAAATGCTTTTTGCATTCACGAACACCTTTAAAAAATGAAAACTCAGTGAGTAAAATAAAAAATACAGAAGGGTCGGCAATGAGTGTCGGCTTACTCGTTGTCCGTTTGTTGTATCGTTTTTATGTCTTTGGTCACCTGTCAAAATGGTTTACTTTTTCTGTTTTTCTGTCCGTTATTTTCTGTCGGGTGGTTGTCTTTTACGCTTGCACACAACGGTTTCGGGCTTTGCGTTCGGGCGGGTTTCGGAGCACAAAACTGTCAACCTGCACTACACTTGATACGAAGCACAAAGCTCCAAGTTTGCACGTCACCCCGCCTGACGCAAAACCGATGTTAGCACTTCGCCATTCTTTTCTGTCGTGTTGTTGTTTGTCCATTTTGTTCTGTCGTGGTGCGTTGGCTTGGTGGCTCTTTTGCAAAACGTGGCTTTAGCGTTGGCTTGTGGTGTTTTGCAAATGTGCCACCAAATGCGTTGGTCATTTTAATGCTTTTACTTTTTCAATAGTTATTATTTGGTTGCTCTCAATTACCTTAACTGTCGGTGGTTCCGAAAATTTGTAGGATTTAAGCTCCTCTATAAGTTCATTAAATTCATTACTTGTCGCTACTACAACATTGTCAAGTCCTATCACATCACCACTTTTTATTTTTGCTTTTACACTTTTCGCTTCGTTTTCTTCAAGTGTTACTAAGAAACTTAGGGCTTTTCTGTGAACGTATTTTAATGCAATTGCTTCTAAGTCGGCTTGTTTATATCGTTCACGTAAACTTGTTTTAGCTGAAATACAAATTGGTCCTCTTTCTGCCGTATAAAACATTAAGTCATAAATTACGTTTGGGACGAATGCAACTTTGGCACTCATATAAAGGGGTAAAATATTTTCACGAACACACAATGTCGCAAGTATGTATTCAAAGATTTTACCATTAAGGTTGTTGTTTCCTTCAGGGTGTTTTTGAAATGCTTCCCAATACGTTGAAATGTAGTCAGAAGGCTTTTTGTATTTCACATTTAAAAAACTCGGAAACAAACTGTCAAAAACTACTTCCGCTTTGTTGTTTGCACCTACTGTTATTCCTAATTGATTTAGTTTACTCATTTTAAGATTTTGATTTTTATGGTTTTTAAAACTTGCTCTGCGGTTGCTTGAATAGCAGGAACGGCAACGGAGTTGCCGAACTGCTTATATGCGGAAGCATCAGCAACCGGAATTAAAAATGTATCAGGAAAGCCTTGAAGTCTTGCCCATTCTCTTGGTGTCATTTTACGAATTCCTTCTCTGTTTACTTCACCTTTTATGTTAGTAGTGGGCGTGAAGTCCTTAATTCGTTTGTCAATTACCAAATTTCTTTCCCTGCCCATACCACCACAAACAACTGCATTAGCAATTCCTGTATCGGGAATTATCTCAAAACCAAAACCGTTTCCTTTGCTTTCGTGTCTTGACTTGTGATTATGGAGGGTTTGTAAATATTGAGTTGATAGATAATATTTTGTTGGCGGAACTTTCTTCTCTTTTATGTCTGCAAACTTCACTTTTTTGTCAAGCGGTTTTGGGTATTCAAACTCTTTAACGTTCGTGCTTTTATGAAAACCAACAATAAAAATTCGCTCTCTGTTTTGAGGAACGCCAAAGTCTTTTGCATTTAAAATTTGTGGTTCCGGAACAAAATAACCAAGGTCATTTCTCAATACATTTAAAATTGTCGCCAAAGTTTTTCCGCCATTATGATTTCTTAAACCTTTTACGTTTTCAAGGAAAATAGCTTTGGGTTGATTTCTTTTTATAATTTCTGAAACATAATAAAATAAGGAAAAATAGGGCGTGCCCCTACGGGTCGGGCTATCCGCTACAAGTCCTCGCTACGCTGCGGGCTTTTCGCTACTATCCCTCACGCAATTTCTAACTCAGGAATGCAAAAATCTACCCAACCAATAGCTTCATTTAACCCTTTAATGAATGCTTGTTTCTCTTCTGCTGAGTTAAACTGATATTCTTTTACATTAAGTTTAATTTCTTCATCAGAAAGCGGGGTATTGTTGTAAATTTTTACAACTTGTTCTTTCCCGAAAATTACTTTTAAAGTATGTTTCATTTTCTGAAAATATTTTGATAGTGATAATCCAAAAAATCTCGTGTAGGCAAGAATTTATCAGGCAGAATAATCTTTTGATTTTTGTATTTAAAGAAAAAATCTCTTACTGCATCTTCTTTTTCAAATTCATTAAAATCGTTTGAAACCTTAACAGTAAAGTCTGGAGTAATTGTTATAAATCCTTTATCAAACGCTTTATCGTGTATAGAATTTAAACAAAGTCCATTTCTCGGGTTTAATCTTTGCTCCTTATTTTTTGCCCAAGGTATTATATGACTTGCGATTAAAAAATCTGGTATGGAAAGTCCTGTAATACAACATTTGAAATAGTATGACGACAAGACCGCAGAGCGAAAAAAACTCTGATTTACTCTTTGTTTAATGATAGCTTCTCTCTCAATTCCTTCTTTTATATCCTCTGTTTCTATTTGAGAAATTTCTTCAATTGGTTTATGTGCAAATTTTGAAATTAACAATTCACTTTCATAAGCAAGTTTTTCCCAATTTCCATTGAACTCATCCCAAACCACTTCTTCTAATTTACTACCGTGAGCTAATCCAACAATTCCTTGTTTTTTTAACTCAGGGTCAAGTCTTCCAAAATTTCCCACTTTCATATTTAACGCAGAAGGACTTCGATCTAAAATGTTGGCATATTTTATAATGGTGGGATTATTTTTGCTACTTGCTTTGAAAGGTATTTTGCAATACACATTGAAAGCAATAATTGTTTCTTCTTTCGTCCAATTATTACTTTTCATTTTTCGCTACTATTTCAATTTTATTTGATAAAAGAAGGTGATAGAAGTTTTTATATGCCTCCATTTCTAATTCATTTTCTATCATCCTAATTTCTTCCATTAAATCACTTTTTGATTTATTTCCGATTTTATTCTCAAATTTCATTTTATCGTTTTCATCAATAAATTCATCATCAACGAGCTTTGATAAATCATCAATGTAAGATACCCGACTATCAGATTGATAATTATCAAGAAACCAAATTAAAAAGTCCTCCAAATTATTTTTTGGATTTGGCAACTCAGTGATATCCGAATTTCTTAATAAATCACCTGGGTGAGATTTATATTTAAAGTAAATTTTATTCATTAGGCGGCTATTTGCGTTAGGGATTGAAGTGGAAATCCTTTTTGTGAGGAACGAACAAAAAGATTGGAACGGAAAGCCCGACCCGATAGGGGAACGCCCAAAACATAAAATCCATCGGGAATAAACATTTTAGTCTGTTCTTTGGTAATATCACCAAATGGGACTTCACCAAAATTTGCTCTGTAAGTTCTCTGTGCTTCTTTGTCCCACTCACTGGTAAAAACACATTTGCCACCTAAATTTTGCATTGCCATTCTGAAACCACCAATGCCGGCAAATAAGTCTATGAATTTGAAAGTGTAATTTTCAGGTGTTGGAAATGGAACGTCATTCACTTCAAAAAGCAACTGTTGCAAAGCATCTTCAGCAACCATTGAAAGACTGTTTTCTTCCTCTTGGAATTGAACATACTCTTTCAAATATTTCATTGCATCTTTCTTAAAATGCTTTTCTACTCCATTATCAATATTGTGGAGATAATGAGTAATAACAGCTTTCTTGTGATTAGCCGGAACTGCTTCAACTAATCTGATTTGAAACCGCTTTCCGTCAAACTCGTCAATTGATATTTTTTCTTTCAGTTTCATTTATAGTCTTTTGAATTTTATTAATGCAATTGTCAAGATTTTTGGTAATGTCTTTACCCCAAAATCTTAATACTTTCCATCCTTCTGCAATAAGTTTTTTGTTAACCTCATTGTCACGCTCTATGTTACGTTCAATTTTTTTCAGCCAAAATTCTTGATTGCTTTTGTGGTCAAACTTCCTTGTTTCCCAATCTTTACCGTGCCAAAATTCACTGTCAACAAAAATAGCAAGTTTGTATTTCTTAAACGTTAAATCGGGCTTTCCAAAAACTGTTCTATCATTCTTTCTATATCGCAAACCTTGTGCAAACAAAGCTTTTGCAAGAGCAGTTTCAATCTTAGAGCCGGAGGCTCTAACTGCTTGCATATTCTTTCTTCTTTGTTCTGCTGTTAGCTTGTCCATATTTTTACTTTTCTACAACTTTAAATTCATAGTCAAGGAAAATTGAAAAGCGAACCAAATAGTCAACTGTAATACTGAATTTTCCGTTTTCAATTTTTGAAATTGTCGAACGGTTAATATTCATCAGTTCTGCTAATTGTTCTTGGCTGTAACCTCTTTGTTCTCGAACAATTCTAATTTTGTCGCCAAGTTTTAGCCGATAGTCTTTTATTTGATTTTCTGTTGCCGTTAATTCTGCGTTCATAGAATTGTTTGTTAATTCACAAATAAAGTTCCTGTATGTTCTGTGCCGTTTTCGTCTTGAATTGTCAGCCAAACATTTGTTTCAACTCCTTTAACTCCTTTTGTCAAGTCGAGCATAATTTTCTGTTCGCTCACTTTTACAACTTTTCCTGTCGCTTGTGAATAGTCGGCTTTGTTGATTGTTACTTCATGTCCTACAAGGTCAGAAGTGTCAACTTCTACAACTTCAAGGTCGTCAAGTAAAACAGTGTTAATAGGAGGGAATGAAAGTCCTGTGTTTAGAGCTTTAATGTCTGCTCTTGGTCTTTCATCGTCTTCTTTAATTTCTAAAACAACATAAAGTTGGTCTGGATTTTCGTCTGGTAGCGGTGTGTGAAACTTTGCTACTTGTCCCGGTTTATTTGGTCTCATTTGTCTGTGTGCAGAATTTATAGCGTTGCCCCCGCTGTTTAATTTATTAATGCGTCAAAGGTAAAAATCTCGGTTTATAATGGTGCAATATATTGAACATATTTTTCAACAATTTGTCAATGTCAAGTCTGTTGCTGTCGTCCGTTGCGTTGGCAAAAAATGACTCTTTTGGTTTTGCGAAGGGTCGGCTTGTGTGTCGGGCAAAACCAAATGTGCCATTTGTGCGGCTGGCTAAAAGAAATTTTAAAAAATGCGAAGGGTTGGCTTTTTCTTTTCCTTCTGTCAACTGTCCCAATAGCAGAACACGGTCAGCATTAAAGTTTGTCCGCTTGGTCAATATGGTCGGTATGTCGTGTCCATTTTTTGTCATTGTCTTGCTGTGTCGTCTGTCTTTTTAGCATTGGTGGTAACG
>CAZDSY010000072.1:0-15652 GCA_964508285.1 uncultured Paludibacter sp. | reverse complement strand
AATACATATACACGCGGTCATCGCGAATATCCTGATAATCGGGAACATCTGATTTCAATACTGAGGCGCTGATATTATCCATGCGGTTATTTATGATTTCCCAACCTGATGGGAAAAGCATCGAAAGCGCCAAATCCTTGTAATCCATACGAATACCCGGATGTTTTACAGTAACATTCGCATAGAACTGAATACCCTGTTTCATCGAAAGCGGATTTATTTTGTTGCCGGATTTATCGGTAAAAGTTACTGCCATTGCCAGGTTTTGTGATTCGCTTTCCTGTCCGGTCATGAGTGGAACACCTTGTGTAACTACACGTAAATGTATGGTTTGATTGCCGGTATTGTTAATTGTAATTTTATTCTGATTTGTGGTTTTAAAATTCAAAACTGTTTGCGACATCACTTTTGGCGTGTTTATCGGAATTGTTTTTCCATCGATATTCAGATTACATTTCAGATAATCACTTTTGGTGCTTCCGCTTGTAAATTTCGAAACGGCAAGCAACATATATGCCGAAGTTTGGGTGCTAAGCCATTCGTCCGATGAAAGTGCATTGGCAATATCCTGCATCAAAGCCTGCGCAACATCGCGTTTGCTCAACAGCGTCAAAGTTTCGAGCATCATAGCCTGATCGCGCCCATAACTTCCATAAGTTGAAAAATAATCTTCTCTTACTTCTGGTTTTGTTTCCAAACCATGAATAATCTGTACACCGATATCTGATTTTCCTGCAACACAGTAAGCCGCAGCCAACCACCAACGTGCAGCCGGATCAATTTCTTCCGTTTCGCGCATAAGATTCATAGCACTTAAGGCAGGTTTTTTAGCCAAAGCCAGCGTGTAAAGCCGGTAAGCCTGCACTAAATCGGTTCCATAGTTTTTGCGGGTCGGTTTCCAATTGTTGGCTTCGCGGGTTTGATAAGTTATCCAGGCGTTCAACATTTCATCAGGTAGTTTATAGCCTTTTGCTTGCGCTTCGAGCATAAAATGTCCTGCGTAATTCGTTCCCCAATCGCTTACATATTCCGATTCATTTTCCCAATACGTAAAACCACCGTTTGCAATCTGATAATTTTTCAACCTGTTCAAACAGGATTTTATGTTGGATTCAATTTCTGCTTTACGACTATCATCCAAATCCATTAGTTGGGGCAGAAAAAGTTGCGGAAATGCTGCCGAAGTTATTTGTTCGATGCAACCATGGGGATATTGAATAAGGTATTGCAAACGTTTTTCAATATTTAAAGGATAAACACGGTAGAGTTCTACGGTTCCGGTATTTGTACCCTGAATTCCTAATGCTTGAACAGTTTGCGACCATGATTTTCCGGGTTCAATCTGTGCGGTTATAACTTTTGATGCCGGCGGATTTGGCAGTCGGATATTCAGTTCGGTTTCCGAAGTAGAAATATTGCTTCCTGATACAGCTTTGATAATGATTTTGCCCGTACCAGTCGTATTTTTTGCCCGAAGTGTAAATTCAATCATTTTTTCACCGGTCGATTCAAAATTCAAAGTCCTTGTTGTTCCATCTTCAACAGCAAATTTGGCATCTGTCTGTATTTGTACACTTACGTTTTTCACATTCTTGTCCATAGCGAAAACTGAAACAGGCACTTTTATAACTTCAGTAGGGCTGATTACTCTTGGTAAAGTAGGCAAAACCATGACAGCCTGTCGCACAGGCACCGTTTTTTCGGCCGAACCATATGCGCCATCCTGACCAGCCACAACCATAACTCTTACCGAACCTACATAATTCGGCATAGTAAACGAGTGTGTTTTCGAACTTTTTGCCGGGATTGTAAACGGACCCTGAAATAAAACTACCGGTTTAAAGCGGTTATTGTTTTCCTTCCCCTTGCGGTCAAGATATTGGTCGCCTCCAATTGCATACAAACCTGCAAGTTTGCCTGTAAATGCGCCGGCGACGTATTTATACATATCCCAGGTGCGTACGCCCAGCGCTTCGTGGGTGTAAAAAGTTTTCCATGGGTCAGGGGTGGTGAATCGAGTTAAATCAAGTAAACCTTCGTCAACGATGGCAATGGTATAAGTCATTGGTTTTCCATTGATTTCATCAACTTTTACATCAAACTTTTGTAAAGGCTTCAATTCCTGCGACATGGAAATTCTCGGACTCAAATGCGTTTCTGCATCTTCCACATCAACTGCCTGTACGCCATACATTCTTATGGGGAAATCATTTTTACCATGATTGTGTGGTTGAATATACGAAACATGAATGTAGATATTAGGAGCCATTTCGGGTGTAGCCTCAAACGAAAATTGCTTTTTACCATCAGGCTCAAACCAGTAATTATTTAAAATTCTGCTTCCGGTTTCGATGCTGATAAGCGCTTTTCCCTGGTGTGTTACAGGTAAATCCACTATAATTTTTTCGCCGGTTTTATATGTTTTCTTGTTGGTTTGGAACATCAGCATTTCCGCTCCGCCCGGGTTGTTGTTGCCGGCATTGCTCCACCATCCGCGATAGGAAGTATAGAAAATTCCGCCTGTGGAATGTCCGCTTTCGGTATTTGTCAGTCGTATATATTTTCGTCCCCAGTCCTGCGTGCCGAGATTCATTTCGTAAATTCCCCGTCCGTTATCAACCTTTATTAAGTCTGACTTTATCCGTTTCGAATTTTGATTCGAGACATAACTTGCCAGATATTCCTCGGTGGATTGTTCCCACCACCAACGCCAGTAAATGCTGAAAATTTCCACTTTTACCATTCCTGATTCGGGCTTCCCGTTTTCATCAACAAGCGCAATCGGGAATAAATTCTTTTCATCGGAATTCAGTGCATTATTCCAGCCTTTTCCCTGCGGAATTTTTACGCCAACGTACGATTTGAAAGGCGAATATTTGAATAACGACCGGTCGGTGCTGAAATCGCCGCCTCCTTCGAAAGCAGTGGTTTTCATTTGTACGGCAAGCATTCCGGGCGCATCTGCATCGAAATCGAAACGCGCGCTAACATTTGTCGCTCCTTCGTTGTTAAGTTTTCCATCGAAAACCAGAATTTCCTGCGAAGCAATTTTCTTCGCCGGATCATCGAAAATATAATCTTTGGCGCTTTCGAAAGTTGTTTTGGATGCCGCCATGGTAGCTTCAATTTTCACGCGGGCATTGGATGCCGGCGCTCCGTGCAGCCAGTTTACCTGAAGTTTGCCATTTACAGCCTGACTTTTCTTCAAAAGCTGATTTCCAAAATCAAGATTTATTTTTAAACGATTTGGTTTTACGGTTTCAATACGCAAATTGCGACCAAACTCTGAGCCTCCAACCCGAATTTTTACCGTCCAGTTTCCGGTTGGGGCGGAAGGACTTGTTTTAAGAATGAAATTGTAAAAACCGTTAGTATGCGTTGTTTTTACACCGCGGTGAATTAATTGCCCTGAAGGATTTCTCAGTTCGAGTATTACGGGATGATTTGCCGGTAAGGACTTATTTTTATCCTCGAGAATAAATGTCAGATAAATGTTATCGCCCGGTCGCCAAACGCCACGTTCGCCGTAAATATAGCCTTTCACACCTTTTTTAAGTTCTTCGCCTGCCACATCGAACATACTGAGCGAAAGTGATGAAGCTTCGTCGAGTCGCAAATAACCTCTTTGATCTCCTTTTTTAGCTATCAGTACAAAAGGCTTTTCCTGAAGCAAAATTCTGCAAAAACCATCGGAGTTTGTTTTCGATTTACCTACAATTTGGTTTTGAAGATTTCTGAATTCAAGTTCAATATCACCTAACGCTTTTGTGTCGATTAAACTCGTAACAGCTACAAAATAATTGTTGTCGGTACCGGCTTTGGCAATTATTCCGAAATCGGAAGCCAGTACATTGCGAGCAACTTTGTGAGCGCTTCCCATGTAATACGATGGATGACAGGGATTTTCGCGCTCGCGCCAATCATATTCTTCATAATCCCAATACGAATCATCGTCATAATATCCCCAATAATCCGATGCTGGTTCGTTATAATTTTCATTCGGATCCGCAGGTTCGGTGTAAGTTTCATCTTCTTCCACGCCATCGAAACATGGGTATAGCGAATGTTTTTTCTTGAAGCTGATTTCTATACGATAAATTGCACCCGGTTCAGGTGAAATAAGTTTTGCCAAATCCAGTGAAAAATTATTCCATTGAGAATAATCAATCGGTTCATCTGATGTAAGTTGTACTTCCTCACTGTAAACTACTCGACCAACGCGCTTTAATTCATTATTTTGATCTAATTGGTTTACTTGTAGAAACTGTACAATATTATTTTCGAAGATTTTTATCACTTTTACATCCACCGCTTTCAGACTTACGGCTCTGAACGGGAAAAAAATTCCACCGCTGTTTGGAACGATAACGCCATCGCCAATTAATTCAACCTGAGGTTTCAAACTAACGAATCGAATTTTTTTTGTAAAAAACGCATTCATTGTTTTTTCGTTGAAATTACGAAGTCCTTTTTGAATGTCTAAAAAAACATCGCCCGTTATGGTTTGAGTCGGAATTAGTTTAACCACATTACCGGATGCCAATATTTGTAGAGGAACACCGTTCGAAAGTGTAAATAACCCATCAAAATCCTGACGTTTGCTCAACGGGTCAGAAAAAAACACTTCGATCATAGCTTTTGGAGCTGATACATTTCTTACATGAATCACTTTAAATTCACCCAAACCCGGCATTTCGAAACTTGCTTCACCATTTTTTGCATCAATAGCTTTTCCGTTCCATTTTATTCCGATTGTGTATGGTTTTTCTTTTCTTTCCACATTATCAAGTGTAAAGCTGTGAGTTCTTCCATCTTTACTGTGTGTCCAGTGTAAAGTATTCCCTGAAATACCGCTGAAGCTAACAATTTTCTCAATTTCGTTATTATCGGCAACATCGGCCGTTTTAAACGATCCATGAACTTTCTGCATTTTCATTTCTCCTTCATTCACCGGTTCTAAGCCGTTAAATTCGTAACTGATATATTGCTTCATCACCTGAAAACGGAATTTCAGTGTTTTTAGCTCCGATGGAACTTTCACAAACTTATCAACAGCAAATTGAGCCTCGTACAGTTTGCCCGATTCCAGATTTTTCTCCGGAACAAACTGAATGGTTTGTTTATCAACCCAAATTGCTTTGCCCTTAATTCCGGGACTGAACGAAAAAGGATTCGAAGCGAGTTCTTTTCCTGCAACAGCATCAGCAACTTCCTGCACCAATCGTACCTGAATTTTTGTAGTGTTGGAAACTACACCAGAAGTAAACGAAATAACGTACGCCGAAAATGCAGGATCGACTTGATAAGGTTTCAGGTTTTTCTGACAGGAAAATGAGGTTAAGATAATGGCAATGATAGTGAATAATTGCGTAAAACGCATATCTTCATTTGTTTTCATAAAAATAATATCTCTAAGGGAAAAGTAGATTAATTTGTTGTAGTGCAAATGGTGCTAGCAAGTACAAATGTAATTGAATTAAACCATTAGGCAATTTATTTTTTTTAATTACAAAAGTTCGGGAGAAAATAATTAATTTTAATATTAACGGATATATGTTGCTTTTATTTGTCGGAATAATGATTTTGAAAAAGAAACAATTTAGATGTTTAATGCAAGTTCAAGAATTATACATTTCGGAATTATTCTTAGTGGTTTTTTTAGCTAATTTCAGACCAGATAAATAATCAAAAAAAATTTTTAAAAAAAATTGAATCGCAAATAATTTTTCAGAAGTTTTTGCGTTTTCAGATTAAACAAAATAATTATTCGATTTGCCTATGCAAAAAACTACTACTTCTTTTAAAAAAACTGATTTTTTAACCGACAAGAAAAATTATGCAACTGATGTTGAAATGCAACCTTCAGACAAAACATTGGAAAAAATTTTACAATTTGCAGCGGCTTACAAGGTGCAAAAGTTATCAAAAAATCAGTATGTTGAAATGATACTTAATTAAAAACCAAAAAATCTTCGGACGAAATACCGAAGATTTTTTTGTCAAAATTTGATAGTTTGTAAAAAATAACTACCTTTGCACCACAAAACATAATTTATATGACTCGATTTTTTACATACTTTTATTTTTACTTTTACTTTTGTAAGTGAGAGCAGGATAAATTTATGTAAATTATTTTGAAATGAAATTAATCAAACACGATAATAAATCCTGCTCAAACACACTGAGCAGGATTTTTTTTTGAAAAAATTCTGATTTCAAAATGGATTTCAAAATCAGACACGAAATAAAATAGTAAATATGGAACATGCATGACCAAAAATTTATCTATTGGTAAAACAAAGTAATGATTATATAATAACAAAAGTAAAACGACCAGTCTAATCCCCGTTCTTATCCTCCCTTTAGGGGGTTAGGGGGCAAACATAAACTTATGAAACAAATAGCTATTCAAGGAGGCATTGGCGCATATCACGGAATTGCAGCCGAAAAATTTTTTGAAGGAGAAGATATCGAAATAATTCCCTGCAATACATTTCGCGATATCTTTCGAACAATAGAGAGAAATCCGAATGTTATGGGTATAATGGCTATTGAAAATACCATAGCCGGAAGTTTATTGCCAAATTATGAGCTGCTTAAAGAATATAAATTGCCGATTGCCGGTGAGTACAAATTACGCATATCGCATTGTCTGGCTGCATTACCGGGAACTTCGATACATGAAATTGAAGAAGTACAGTCGCATCCCATTGCTTTGATGCAATGTGGAAATTTTCTGGACACTCTGCCTGGAGTGAAAATTGTTGAACATGAAGATACGGCGCTCGCTGCAAGAGATATTGCAGTTAACAAAATGGAAAAAACAGCTGCTATTTGCAGTACAAGAGCAGCCGAAATTTATGGACTCGAGGTATTGGCATCAGCCATTGAAACCAACAAGCGGAATTTTACCCGTTTTCTTATTTTCGGGAACAAATGGATGGTTGAAGAAATTCAGAAAAATGAAGTTATCAATAAAGCTTCAATCGTTTTTACCTTACCTCACTCCGAAGGTAGTTTATCAAAAGTGCTTTCGGTTTTTTCGTTTTACGGTATAAATCTCACAAAAATACAATCGCTGCCTATAATTGGCAGGGAATGGGAATATCAGTTTTATGTCGATTTTGATTTTACCGATCACGAACGTTACCGTCAATCACTTTCGGCTATTAAGCCATTAATTAACGAGTTACGCACACTTGGCGAATATCCCGAAGGAAGTACACATGAGGAGTAAGATTTAATTACAAGTTACAAGAAAAAGAGACAAAAGAAAATAAGTAAACGAAAGGAAACAAGGTAACAAGTAAACTAAAACCAAAAAGTATTGGTAGGTAAAAATGTAAAATTCAGAAAAAACGTTTTTATAAACCTGTCAGGGGGCTTGCGCTTGACAGCATTTAAAAGAAAATAAAAAAAGGAATCACCATAATTCGAGCGCAATATGTAATGAACAATAACCTGTCAGGGTGCTTACACCAGACAGCGTTAATGAAAAATATAAAAAATGAACACATCAATAAATAAAAAAATTGCACCTGCTGAGCGGTTAAACTCGGTTAGTGAATATTATTTCTCCAAAAAGCTTAAAGAGATTGCAGAACTCAATGCGCAGGGAAAAAATATCATTAGCTTAGGAATTGGGAGTCCCGATTTGCCTCCTTCGGAAGAAACTGTTGAAACATTGTGCGCTGCTTCGCATGATGCCGGAATGCATGGTTATCAGCCATATACCGGAATACCGGAGCTAAGAAAAGCTTATTCCGATTGGTACGAACGTTGGTTCAATGTAGAATTAAATCCGGCAAACGAAATTCTTGCGCTTATTGGCTCAAAGGAGGGCATTCTGCATATTTCAATGGCCTTTCTCAATCCCGGCGATGGTGTATTGGTGCCAAATCCTGGTTATCCTACTTACATGTCGGTTAGTAATTTGGTACAAGCAAATGTACTTACTTATGATTTGGACGAGAATAATGCATGGCAACCCAATTTTGATAAGTTAGAACAAAACGACCTTAGCAATGTTAAATTAATGTGGGTAAACTACCCGAATATGCCTACAGGTGCAAGCGCAACTGTAGAATTATTCGAAAAGCTTGTGGCATTTGGAAAAAAGCATGGAATCGTTATAGTAAATGATAATCCTTACAGTTTTATTCTGAATAATAAACATTTAAGTATATTGCAAATTCCCGGAGCAAAAGATATTTGTATCGAGTTGAATTCAATGAGTAAATCGCACAATATGCCGGGTTGGCGTATGGGTATGCTGGCTACTAACTCGGTTTTTCTCGAATGGATTTTGAGGGTAAAAAGCAATATCGACAGCGGTCAGTTTAAACCCATGCAACTTGCAGCTGTAAAAGCTTTGCAGAACAGTGATCAATGGCATCAAAAAATGAATATTGAATTGTATGCAAAACGACGGTTGTTAGCTGAGAAAATTATGCAAACACTGGAATGTGCTTTCGACCCCACTCAGGTAGGTATGTTTCTCTGGGGAAAAATTTCGGAAAAATATGCCGATAGTGGCGAACTTGCCGATAAAGTGCTTTACGGAGCAAATGTTTTTATTACACCCGGATTCATTTTTGGCAGTATTGGTAACAGATACATTCGTATATCGTTGTGTGCTAACGAAAAAATGCTTTCAGAAGCGCTGGAACGAATAAAAAAAACCCTAACCCCTAAAGTGGAATAATACAAGTGAACAAGTAAATAAGTAAACAAGATAAAAATGTAAAAAAGTAACATAGTAACAAATAAAACGAAACACATTTAAAACCCTGAAACTCTTGAAATACTTGAACGCTTGAAACATTTGAAACTTCTCAAAACAAACACGAAACACGGAACACGAAAAAATAAATAAATATGGAATTCGAATCGATTTTATTGCCCGGAATTGAGGCAAAACGACCTTTGGTGATTGCAGGTCCATGCAGTGCCGAATCGGAAGAACAGGTTATGGAAACAGCGAAAGGATTGGCTGCTATAGGTATAAAGATATTTCGGGCAGGAATTTGGAAACCTCGTACTAAACCCGGAGGGTTCGAAGGAATAGGTATAAAAGGTTTGCCCTGGCTCAAAAGAGTGAAAAATGAGCTTGGAATGTACACTGCAGTAGAAGTGGCTACTGCAAAACACGTGCGCGATGCACTTGCCAACGATGTGGATATTCTTTGGATTGGCGCCCGAACTTCAGCGAATCCTTTTGCTGTACAGGAAATTGCCGATGCACTTGAGGGTACAACTGTGCCGGTATTGATCAAAAATCCTGTGAATCCTGATCTCGATTTATGGATTGGCGCGATTGAACGTATTTATAATGCAGGGGTTCGAAAAATTGCCGCGATACATCGCGGTTTCAGTTCGTTTGATAAGAAAATTTATCGGAATTTACCGCAGTGGCATATTCCGATAGAATTGCACCGACAGTTGCCGGAATTGCCAATACTTTGTGATCCGAGTCATATTGGAGGAAAGCGTGAGTTGGTAGCACCTATTTGCCAGCAAGCTTTAGACTTAAATTTTGATGGATTAATAATTGAATCGCATTGCAATCCCGAAAAAGCCTGGAGCGATGCGGCACAGCAGGTTACTCCGGCTGTACTCGATTTTATTCTAAATACTCTGGTGATAAGAGATACTGCACAAACTACCGAAAATCTTTCGCAATTACGTCGTCAGATTGATGAGTTGGATAATAGCTTGCTTGAATTACTTGCCCGTCGTATGAGAGTGTCGGAGGAAATTGGTCAGTACAAAAAAGAACACAATATGCCGATTTTACAAGCTCAACGCTATGATGAAATTCTTAAAAACAGAATTGCTCAAGCCGAACAAATGGGAATGGATGGCGAATTTATGAAAACTGTATTGGTAGCAATTCACGAAGAGTCGGTACGTCATCAGCAAAAAATAATGGAGGGTTAGGAGTTATTTCAGCATCAAAAAATAAACCGGAATTGCTTAACTGTAGCTTTCCGGTTTTTTATTTGAGATTATTTTTTTACAAAACGGTTAATGTAAGGAATGTTTTTCAATGGAAAATCTCGCTTTATCAGAAAAACAAGAAATCCAATCATTAGGAATGTTTTTAGTGAAATGTTTAACCAAAAATAGGGGGTTTTAATAAATAAACTTACTACAAACAATACCAAAGTAAGAAGAGTATATATGCCTATAGTTTTCATGTCGTACCGAATCGGCATATATTTCTGTCCTACTAAGTAGGATAAAACCATGATTACGAAATAACAAACAAAAGCGGATATTGCCGAGCCCCAGTAACTGTATTCGGGTACAAGCAATACATTCCCAACAACAATCAGGATCGTACCTATTATCGAGAACCATGCGCCGTACATTGTCCTGTCCGTGAGCTTATACCATATCGAAAGATTAAAATAAATCCCCTGAAATATAAAAGACACAAGTATAATAGGAAGTATGTCTAAACCAACCCAATAGCTCTTCTGAATTATAAGTTTCAAAATATCAACATACATTACCATACCCAGAAAAATCACAAAAGAGAAAATAATAAAATATTTCATGGCATCGGCATATACGCCATGGCTGTTTTTATCTTTATGCTGAGCAAACACAAAGGGTTCGTATGCAAATCTGAATGCTTGCGTAAACATCATCATTACCATCGATAATTTTGAAGTTACACCGTAAATTCCAAGTTCCGATTTCCCCAGATTTCCTTCACGTAAATATGGAAAAATAATTTTATCGAGATTCTGATTAGCAATACCTGCAATTCCAAGTATCAGCAAAGGAAGTGAGTATTTCAATATGCTTTTTAATAGTTTTAAATCAAGTTTGAAATATGCGTCAGCTATATGTTTTGATAGAATTAATGTCTGGATTACAGTGGCAATAAGATTTGAAATAAATACATAACCTACGCCATAATCAGGGTTGTAAAACCATGATATCAATTGTGGTGCTTTTATATGTATCCATGGACAAAACAACAAGAAGAATAAATTGAAAATAATATTCAGAACTACATAGACGAATTTAAGAACTGCAAACTTAACAGGTCGATTTTTAAAGCGTAAGTGAGCAAAAATTATCGACGAGAAGGCATCTAATGCAACTATAGTAGCCATAATGCCGATAAATTCAGGATTTGCACTGTAATCCAGTATTCCGGCTACAGGTTTGGAAAATAAAATACTTAATAATGCAAAAAGGAGAGAAGTGAATCCAACCGAAATGAGTGTATTTCCATATACCTTCGGAGCATCTTCTTTGTTTTTATTGGCAAAACGGAAATAACCCGTTTCCATACCATAGGTGAGTATAACCAGCAAAAGCGACGACCATGCATAAAAGTTGGTAACCACGCCATTATCGGCTTGAGTAGCTAAATAAAAGGTGTAAAAAGGAGTTAGCAGCCAGTTTAAAAACTTTCCAAGTATGCTGCTCATTCCGTAAATTGCAGTATCCTTAGCCAGTTTCTTCATTTGTTCAGCCATATATGCGGTTGTCTGTGTATTATTTCTTATTGAAAAAATTTATGACTTTCTCAGCCAATCTCATTTCGGTTGAAGGTTCAAAATCTTCGGCTTTCAGATAACCCCCTCCAATTAAAAGCTTTACTGCTTCTTCAGCTTGTTCTTCACGCACTTTAAGTTTCACTCCACCATTTACATTCGCTAAATAAGCACGGTTAATTACCTCGTCGATTCCAAAACATTCAATTCCCATCGATGCAAGATAAGCTTTCGCCATTTCAAAATCGACCGAACTGCTGAACGAACGAATTGTTACAAGATTACTCATAATTGTTTGTTGTTATTGTAAACTGTCCACTCTCCACTAATTAAACCCTCTTTTCTTTTTCAAACTTTCATAAGCTTCATTTACATCGCGGAATTTTTCAGTAGCCGATTTTTTCACATCCTCGCCAAGGTTTGCCACTTTATCGGGGTGATATTTCATTGCCATCCTACGATATGCTTTTTTTATTTCTTCGTCAGTTGCGCTAGGTTCTATTTCAAGTGCTTTGTAAGCCCAATCTTTATCTTCGTGCTTTACATAAGGCGCTTTCAACGATTCAAATTCCGTTGATGTAATTCCGAAAATATTGCTTATGCGTTGAATTACACTGAGTTCCCTGTAATTTAATTCTCCATCGGCAAATGCAATGTCAAAAAGTAAACGAACTAATTGCAGTTTTGCAGAATAGTTCATGTAAAGGTTTATCTGTGAAGCTACTTCGGTTTCGTTGATAGGCTGTTCAAGTAGCTTTTTCAGTATTTGCAATGCATCTAATGCGCCTTGCTCACCAAAATTGGCAACCAGAAAACGCTTAGCAACACTGAGTTCCGATTTTTTAACTTCACCGTCTGCTTTCAGTACGCATGCAATCATTACAAGCAGGCTCATTTTAAAATCAGTTTCAGTTGTTCGAACGTTTTTTTGATTTACATTGCCGGAAACAGGTTTGTCGAACATAGAGCCAACTGCAAAACCAATCAGTGCACCTATGGGTCCGCCAAATACCCAGCCAATGCCACCTCCTAACCATTTACCAAATCCTGCCATAATCGTAATCGTAAAGAAATATTTTTTAGTTCTTAAAAACGCTGCAAAGATATGAAAATTATAGCATTTTGATTGTGAAAATTTTTCTACTTCAATTTTCAAAATCTTTTAAAATATGAAACGGTTTTTATATTTCAACAGCGAAACATAAAAACCGTCTCAAGAAGATTTTCTGAAATTATTCATTATCTAATAAGCATGGCTGTCATTATTTATGTCTTCAATATCGGTACGTTTTTTCTCCAATGAACGCCATGCATAAATAATATACCCTAATACAAACGGGATAAGTATCGAAACAATTGTCATTGCACGCAAAGTAAATTCACTTGAAGATGAGTTGAAAATTGTGAGTGAACTTTGCAAATCGGCTGTTGAGGGATAATAGGCAGTGTTGTTGTAGCCGGCTACAAGCAACAAACTACAAACGGTAAGTATCGTACCAACACCGGCAAACCAGATTCCTTTTTTAAAAGTATCTTTCAGTATGGTGCCAATAATCCCCCAGAGGACTCCTACAACTCCCACAAGAAATAAAATAAGAACAACCGGCATTTCAATAAGGTTGAAAAAATATTTGTATTTTTCCATAAATACCTCTCCTGATTCAGGTTTCACTGCAAATCCTTCGGCAAGCAGAGTCCATATAACAAATGTCAGAAAAAATACCAAAAATGGAATAGCGTTAATCAAAACAGCTTTCTTTGAGCGTTTTTCAAGGTTTTCGTTTTTCAAACGGTTTACGAAGAAAAGTGCTGCCAATGTACGTGAAAGGAAGAATACTGCCAAACCAAGCATCCAGTTGCGTAAGCAAAGAAGGGCTTCCAAACCATGCCACTCGTTAGCCCATCGGCTTATTACGGGAGAGAACTCATTGGTTATATTGCCTTTGTCCACAGTAAATTCCGAACCTGTAAAGAAAGTGGCGATTGCTGCTCCAAGTAAAATGGTACCAAGTAAACCATTAATAAATAGAAAAATTCTGTAAGTGGTTTTGCCAAAAATATTCCCCGGTTTCGACTGAAATTCGTACGATACTGCCTGAATAATGAAGCAAAAGAGTATTGCCATCCAAACCCAGTATGCGCCACCGAAACTGGTAGAATAAAACAATGGAAACGACGCGAAAAATGCGCCACCAAATGTTACAAGCGTTGTAAAAGTATATTCCCATTTACGTCCGAGCACGTTTACAAGCAGTCTTCGTTCATCCTCATCTTTCGACAATGAGAAAATCATTGATTGTCCACCCTGAACAAAAAGGAGAAATGAAAGAATGCCGCCTAATAATGAAATTATAAACCACCAATATTGCTGTAGAAATGAATATGTAAACATAATATTTGATTTAATTTGGGTTGAAAAACTGTTATTTATTTCAAAATTTATTAAGAAATCATTCACTAATCTTGTGCCGGACCTTTCTTAATTTGTTTTACCATAATTCCAATTTCGGCTAAAAGCAATGCTGTAAATAATGCAAGGAAAAGGAAGAAGGTAATTTTTACCGATTGTGATGATATTGCCGAAACTGATGCTCCTACAGGCAGTAAATCCTGAATTGCCCATGGTTGTCGTCCCAATTCTGCTACTATCCAACCAAGTTGAGAAGAGACATATCCTAAAGGAATGCTTAAAAGCGCTAACCACAGGAAAATGCTGTACTTTTCAAAATTAATTTTCTTGCTGAAACTAAAGAATGTAAATAGAGCAAATAAGGCAATAAAATACATTCCAAGTGTAACCATAATATGAAACGCATAAAATGTACGGGGAACATTCGGTATGCTTTTCCCGGGTCTGCTTAGATAAGAGTATCCGAAATATTTAAAATTTTCGTCGAGTAATGCTTTATGAGCGGCTGCTGCCACTGTATCGTTGTCAGCTTTAGCTTGTTTGTAATCGGCGAGAGCTTGACGAGCAATCTTTCCACGCTCATTTTTCTCAGCGAATGATAGAGCTACGCCGTCTTTTGTTTGATATCCTCCCTCAATGATATCGTTTATACCCGGAACAAAAGCATCAGCATCGCGATACCCGAGGAACGAAAGTGCTTTAGGAATTCCAATTTTGAATATATAGGGGTCAATACTATCATTATAAGATTTTTTTGCAGGATTTAAAATTCCAACTGCAACTAATTCAGCTCCTTTCTTTCCATGGTATAAACCTTCCATCGCTGCTAGTTTCATGGGCTGTTCCTGTGCTACGTTATAAGCCGAACCATCACCTGTGGTAGCTGTAAGTATAGCTGCTACCAAACCAAATGTAGCTGCAACTTTAATACTTTTTTTAGCAAAATCAATATCGCGCTTTTTGATGATAAACCATGCACTAACACCCAAAACAAATAATGCTCCGACTATCCAGCTTGATACTATGGTGTGGAAAAATTTATTCCATGCGAAAGGTGAAAGTAGTGCCCAAAAATCAACCATTTCGTTACGAACAGTGTCAGGATTAAATTCCATTCCAACCGGATGTTGCATCCAAGCATTAGCAACCAGAATCCAGAATGCTGAGAGTGTGGCTCCTAGTATTGTTAGCCAGGTTGAAGTAAGGTGGAAACCTTTACTTACTTTGTTCCAACCAAAAAACATGATAGAAATAAATGTGGCTTCCATAAAAAATGCCAGTATTCCTTCTATGGCAAGCGGAGCGCCGAAAATATCGCCTACAAACCAGCTGTAGTTCGACCAGTTAGTGCCAAATTGAAATTCCAGAATGATTCCGGTGGCAACGCCAATGGCAAAATTTATTCCGAAAATGGTCATCCAGAATTTTGTGGTTTTTTTCCATTTTTCATCGCCTGTGCGATAATAAATAGTTTCCATGATAGCCTGAATAATTCCAATGCCGAGGGTTAGTGGCACAAATATCCAGTGATACATTGCTGTGAGTGCAAATTGCATTCTCGACCAATTGACTAACGATGCGTCCAATAGTTCCATAAATAATAAGTATTAAAAAATTAAAGGTTTCGAAATTATTTGTTGATTAGTTCTTGTCGTACATGGTCTGCTCTTTCCTGTTCGGTTGCAAAATTTGTTTTCAGGAAATTCGGAAAGAAAAATGTTTTCAG
>CAZDSY010000071.1:0-15824 GCA_964508285.1 uncultured Paludibacter sp. | reverse complement strand
AAAATTTGTCATTCTGTAACTTTTCTTTTTTCAAAGCGATTGAACAAAGATACAAATTTATGATTATGAAACCAAAAAAATAAATTAATTTATGGCACAGGGTCGTAACCACTTCCACCCCATGGATTGCAACTCAAAATACGTTTCAATGCCAACCATCCACCCTTGAAAATACCGTGTTTCAGCACTGCTTCTATGGTGTATTGTGAGCATGTTGGTGTATATCTGCAACTGGGAGGGAGAAGTGGGGAGATGCTGTAGCGATAGAAATATACCGGTAGCAGAAATATTTGTCGGATTATTTTTTTCAACATTTTAAATTCAGTTTGATTTCTCAGAAGATTTTTCAATAATTCTCACCAGTGCAATTTTCATTTTTTCTTCAACATTATTTTTTTCAGGCAGTAAGTCAGCAATATAAAAAAAAGCTATATGAACACAATTATTCTTCGTTGAATAAAAATTTACAATTGTCTCTTTATTCAGCCTGTAAGCTTCTTTTATTTGTCTTTTAATTTTGTTGCGGTCAGTAGCTTTCTTGAAACGTTTTTTGGATACTCCTGCAAGAATTTGTACAGGAAATTCGCTTTTCAATTCACAAAAGCGAAAAAACACCCTAAGCGGATAAACAATAAATGAATTACCTTCAGTAAACAGTTTTTCTATGTTTTTTATTCCAGAAAGTCTTTCATTTTTTGGAAGATTATGTTTCATTTTGACTGCTCATTTTTTGAAAAAAATATCCCCAAAAGTACAAATAAATTGCAATACTTTTGGGGATAAATTGAATGTGTTAAGTAAATCTGATTACAGTACGATTATTTTTTGTTCTTTTTTGCAAGTTCTTTCAAAAAATTATCAAGTGCCATGGTCATTGAAGGAACGCCTGGTTGTGGTGCAACAAGATCAAGACGAAGGCCTGCATCACGTACAGCCTGAGCTGTTGTAGAGCCAAAACAACCTATCTGTATGTCGCCCTGCTGAAAATTCGGAAAATTTTTGAGCAATGAAGTAATTCCCACAGGACTGAAGAAAAGCAACATATCATAGTCGAATTTTTCATCGGGTCCGAAATCGTTACTTACAGTTTTGTACATCATGGCTTTGTTGAATTTGATTTTTGAATTTTCAAGAACATTCATCAATTCTTCATTTACAACATCGGATGTTACAAGCAGATATTTCTCTTCGGCATGTTTGTTCATTATCGTAACCAAATCGCTCATTTTGTTGGTTTGCGAAAAGAAAACTTTGCGTTTACGATAGTGTATGTAGTGTTGTAAATATACTGCAACGGTTTCCGAAACACAGAAATATTTCATTGTTTCAGGAATTGTTATGCGCATTTCTTCACAAAGTCTGAAGAAATGATCAATTCCATGCCTAGCATTGAAAATAATTGCAGTGTGTTCGAGAATTGAGATACGCTGCGTGCGAAATTCTTTAGCAAAAATTGGTTCAACCTTAATAAATGGTCTGAAATCAATTTTTACACCATATTTTTCGCTTATGTCGAAGTAGGGTGATTTGTCACTCGTCGGATAGGGTTGCGAAACGAGTATTTTCTTAATTTTCAAGGCTTTATTATTTATTGATTAAACACCTTATTTTATTAAAATATATCCTTTATACAGAAGAAAAAAGGGCAAAATTTCGAGGGTGCAAAGATACAACAATAAATAAAAAGAATCTACAATATTCTCAAAAAAAATCTGAAATAGTTTTATAATCAATAAAAAACCTGCAAAAGTCATAATTGCAAAAATTATAAAATTGATTACTTCCAACGGTATTTCGTTTGAATAAATTTTAAAAATCAATATAGGATAAAGAAGAATTCCGGTATAAATATAGATGTTAAAATAGCTTTCGCGAGCAATTTTTAGTTTTTGAGCGTTTGTAAATACGTTTCCGGTTATTTGTATTAATAAATATTTGATAAGAATAAAACCGGATGACATTGCAAGAAACTTTGTAAACACAATAAACGAAAATTCTATGAATTTTTGCTCCAAAAAAATATTTATATGCAGGCTTATAACAACTGTTGAAAAAACTATCAAAAAAAATTGGGATTCGAAATCTTTTACTGTCGTTTTATTGAAAATACTTGATCGTTCTTTTACCCTGAAAAATGAATGTACCGATTCCTTAAGCCAGCCTGAAGAACTTAAAAACGAATATGCTAATATAATAAGCAAAAGGAGTAACGTAATAAATATCCAAGATTCATTTTGTGGGGTCGAAGGTTTTAGTAAACCCTCGAATCCGGTGTTAAATTTCTGTAAAGAGCCAATATTCAATGCAGTGTCAGATAAAAAAAACTTTCCTGTATCAGTTCGTACTACTGTTGACTGACTACTTAATGTGTCGGCAAGTATTTTTATTGAATCTGTTATGGGCATTATTATATACGTATCTGAAAGTTAAATTGCAGCAAATTTTCTGACACTTTTGTTCCAAACAGGTGCGTTTTTAATGGCATACAGTACATCTTCGGCATTTTTAACGACTATCCAGATATCTTTGTGTAATTCTCGCATGAAGTTTTCGCTTACTGCTTTTTCGAGCATGTCGATGAGTGGACCGAAATAGTTATTAGTATCTACTATTATAATAGGTTTAGTAAAAATACCCAGTTGTTTCCATGTTATAGCTTCAAGCAATTCTTCCATTGTTCCGCAACCACCCGGCAGTGCCACCGCTGCATCTGACATAAATGCCATTTTTTCTTTGCGTTCGTGCATGGTTTCAACGATTATCAGCTCGCTCAAATTTTTGTGTTCCCAATTTTCTTCAACCATAAAACGGGGAATAATACCGGTAATTTTTCCATTATTTTCTAAGATACTGTCAGCGAGGGTACCCATAAGCCCAATTGAGCCTCCGCCATATATGGCTTCAATACCATTTCTGGCAAAAATTTCTCCCAATTGTCGTGCAGTTTCAAAATACAATGGATTCACCTGTGTGCTTGAGCCACAATAAACACATATTTTTTTCGGATTTATCATTTTTTGATTTTTAATAAAGTGCAAAAATACAGTTTTCTTTCTGTATTTTTGAAACTTATTTAAATTTTCATAGTTAGGCTTTATGATATTAGTTACAGGAGCCACCGGTTTGGTTGGTGGGCATTTATTGTGGCATTTATTGCAGGAAAACGAACAAGTAGTGGCCATACGCAGGGGAACAAGTACTGTTCAGCCTCTGAAAAATATTTTTAGATTTTACACAAATGAGCCTGAAAAGTATCTCGAGCGTGTATTGTGGAGAACGGCTGATGTTTTAGACAGAGAATCGCTGGAAAATGCAATGCAGGATATCAGTGATGTATATCATTGTGCTGCAGTTGTGGCGCTTGGCAACGATCCTAAGAATATTCAGGAAATTAATGTTCAAGGTACCAGAAATGTGGTAGAAATTGCGATGAAAACAAGGATTCGGAAATTCTGTTTTGTGAGTTCAATAGCGGCGTGCGGTGTGGGCAATGATGGTTTACCGGCTGATGAAAATTCTAAATGGGAGGACAATAAAACCCGTTCGCCTTATTCGCGTAGTAAGTATTATTCTGAAGATGTGGTTTGGGAGGCTGCTAATAGTGGATTAAATGCAGTAATTGTTAATCCGGGTGTAATTTTAGGTTATTCAGGAACGAATACAGGAAGTTCACAAGTTTTTTCTGTTGTTATGAAAGGACTTCCCTTTTATATCGATGGTGGTTCAGGGTATGTTTGTGTTGGTGATGTAGTTAGAGCAATGATTCTTTTAATGAAAAGCAATGTTCATTCCGAAAGATACATCCTGGTAGAAGGGAACTACTCAAACTATGAAATTCTAAAAAAAATTGCAAAAGCATTTGGGGAAAATCCACCGTTTATTAAAATAAGTCATGGGTTTATATATACTTTAGGTGCTTTTGTCGAATTTACAGGCAAAATATTTGGGTTTAAACCAATGTTTGATAGAAATTTGGCTCGATCTGTAACCAATAGAACCTATTACAGTTCAGCAAAAATAATTGGCGAGTTCGGATTTGAATTCTCATCAATAGAAAACTGTATTGATAAAACATGTAAATTTATGATGAAAAGGAACGTTTAAAACTGGAAACCTGCAAGTGCTCCGAATGAATTTATTGATGAGTTTCCTGAATAGGTGAATATTGACCCATTACGAATTTCAGAAAGATTACCGTAAAAATTTTGGATGCGTGAAAAAATGCCAAATTGCATTGAAGTTTTAAAACTCAGCCTGTGAACAATTCCACCGGAAAGTTTAGCGAAAAGACCTCCACTTATGGTGGTTTTTAGCGGGAAAGCATAACCGGCATCAAGCGAAAGATAGGGTGATGTTCTCCATCGTATCAAATTATTACTTTGAAAACGCATGAAGACTGGAACAAAGTTCAACATTTCGTTCGTAGAACTATTGTTTATTATCGAAAAACCTGCACCTCCGCCAAAGAAAAGTGATTTGCCGGCTATATTTCGGGTGCCAAAACTTAATGTTATGTCGCCCGATGTTGAGTTGTTAAAACTGTTTTTAATACTAGTTATAGCACCCGAAATGTCAATTAAACTGCAAAAATTGTGATCGGTTTGGTAGGGTAATATTTGGTCACAGGAAATATCGTTTCGCTGAATTTCTTCGGTTTTATCAGTAATTTTTGTAATGGATTTTACCTGGAAAACAGGAAACTGAAAACGTTCGCCCGATGTAGTACGTATAAGAATGATTTCATCGTTTTGCACAACAATTTCACCTGAATAAACTTCGCCGGTTTTTAAGGTAATTTTAACAAGTGTCGATTCAACTGCAATTAAATATTGAGCGATCGTTAAGAAAGCAATTGTCAACAAAATTATTTTTTTCAGGGAAGTCATGTTTTATTTAGTAAGAAAGAGAAGTGAGAACTTCTTTAAATTGTTCGATAAAAATTGTAGCATCGGTTTTCGACAAACAAAGTGGTGGTAAAAGTCTTATAGTGTTCGAGCCGCTCACTCCGGTGAATATTTTCTTTTCAAAGAGAAGTTTATTGCGGATTTCGGAAACCGGTTGTTCAAACTCGATACCAATCATTAAACCCATACCTCTGACTTCTTTTATGCCTGCAATTTTGCGAATTTCACTTATCAGATAATTTCCGGTTCGTTCGGCATTTGCAATAAGATTTTCAGCTTTCATTACATCGAGTACAGCAATCGCTGCCGTACAAGCTAAATGACTTCCACCAAAAGTAGTGCCGAGCAAACCATGCGATGCTTTAAATTTCGGACTTATCAAAACCCCTCCAATGGGGAATCCGTTACCCATACCTTTTGCAATTGTAATTAAGTCAGGTCGAATTCCTGCATGTTGATGTGCAAAAAACTTCCCGCTACGTCCATAACCCGATTGTATTTCGTCAAGAATCAGTATAGTATTTGTTTCGTTGCACATTTTTTGCAAATCTTGCAAAAATTCAGGATTTGGAACTCTTATGCCGCCAATTCCCTGAATTCCCTCGATAATTATGGCGCAAACATCACCTTTAAATAATGATTTTTGTACAGATTCGGTATCGTTCAATTGTATGAATTCAACTTCAAATCCTTCATTAATAGGAGCAACAATTTTTGGATTGTCAGTTACCCGTACAGATGCAGACGTCCGTCCGTGAAAAGAATGGCGGAACGCAATTATTTTTTTACGACCATTGTGAAACGATGCAAGTTTTAGTGCATTTTCATTTGCTTCTGCACCGGAATTTATAAGGAACAAGGAAAAATCATCGTACCCTGAAATTTTACCAAGTTTTTGCGCAAGCTCAATTTGAAGTTTGTTGACAACGGAATTCGAATAGAATACAAGTTTCTCTGTTTGTTCCTGAAGCTTCTGAACATAATAAGGATGAGAGTGCCCGATAGAAATTACTGCATGACCTCCGTATAAATCGAGGTACTCAATTCCGTGAGGGTCAGAAGTACGGCAACCCATACCTTTTACAATTTCTATATCGAAAAGCGGATAAACATTAAATAGTTCCATGTTCAATTTAAATTTGTTTATGAATAATTTAATTTAATCCGGCAATAAGCCAGATTAAATAACTTATGTAAATAAATAACAATAAACCTCCTTCCCAGCGTTTTATTTTGTGTTGTTTGTTGGAATAAACAAAAATGAGGACTAACAACCCGGATATTAAACAAAGAGCAAGGTCGGTGTTCATGCCTTTATAAACACTGAGAGGTTTTATTGTTGCACTCAGTCCTAATATCATGAAAATGTTAAAGATATTCGATCCAATAATATTTCCAAGTGCGATGTCAGAATTTTTTTTCATGGCAGCGACAGTGGATGTTGCAAGCTCAGGTAACGAAGTGCCAAGGGCTACAATTGTTAAACCAATTACTGCTTGGCTTACTCCAAGGTTTTCAGCAATAGTTACTGCCGAAGGAACAATTAAATAGGCTCCGGCAATTAAACCGCCAAGTCCACCGAAAATCATGATGATAGAAACCCAAATTTTCATAGGTTTAAAGTCTTCATCATTCATTTTTCTTGGATGGTTTAATGTGTTTCTTATCATCACAAACATAAACCACGCAAAAAATAACAGTAGTATAGCTCCATCAGCGCGAGAAAGTTCACCATCGAGACTAAGCAAAAACACCATTATGGGTGCTAATATACTAAGTGGAATGTCAAATTTTCTTGAACTTTTACGCGATGCTATCGGGTATATGGCAGCAGACAAACCAAGAATTACAAAAACATTAATATTATTGCTTCCGATAACATTCGATAGTGCGATATCATTCGAGCCGGGATTGACTGCTGCAACTATATTTACTACAAGTTCAGGTGCAGATGTCCCCAATGCTACAATAGTTAAACCTATTATCAGATTTGGGACGTTAAATCTTTTTGCAAGTCCTGATGACCCATCCACAAGAAAATGTGCACCATAAATAAGAACAACAAAACCAGCGAGAATATATAAATAAACCATTTGATTTTAGTTAATTGAAAAGATAGATTACTTTTCGTTTATTGATGCTTCATGCAAGGCTTCTACCACATTAATAACATAGTCACCAAGTTTTTCACATTCCACTATCATATCCATATAAGTTATACTTGCCTTATATTCGTATTTCTTTTCGTTTACATCGGTAATATTTTGAATTCTTAACCTGTTTCTGAAATTATTAATTTCATTTTCGAGATTGACAGATTTGTTGAATTCATCTTTACTAACATCATCATTATCCATAGCATCTCTCATTTGATGAAGTGCACCTTCAATCAAATTCATCATTAAATCTATGTTATCATTCATGTCTCGGGTGTAAATTGATTTGTCATCCCGTTTACGTGCTATAATGCGGGCAAGATTAAAACAACTATCGCCTATACTTTCAATTTCAGAAATTACCCGAAGCAATTTTTGAACCTGATGTTTGCTGTTCTCACTAAGTCTTCCTTCCGATACTTTTGTAAGATATCGGGCAATTTCAACCTCCATATTATCACTGATATTTTCGTATTTCTGAATACGAGAGAATTTCCTTACAAATTCATTTTCGTTTGTTTCGATGAACAAGTCGCGAACCAGACCGAACATACGTACGTTTCGTTCAGCATATGCTTTTGTTTCTTTCCATGCCTGTATCACCGATAATTCTGAAGTGGATAGCATTCCTGTTGAGATAAATTGTAGTTGAAATTCTTCTTCATCGGTGGATTTCTTTTTAATAATTTTTGAAACAACAGTTTCAATTAATTTAGCAAACCAGATTAGTACAAACGTATTGATAATATTGAACGTGGTGTGAAAAAGGGACAATCCGTAAGATGTAGCGGTTTGCAATTTTATTAATTTTTCACTTAATATCAGATCGTTCCCGGTAAGTTTAGTTTCAGAAGTAATTCTTGCCATTGTTGATGCATCAATCGAATGAGCAAAAGAAGTAATATCAGTAGGATTTCCAGTTCCTATGGAAGTTAAAATGGAGATAATCATACGTGTAAAAGGATAAAAAATTATCAGCATCCAAATTACCCCGAAAATATTAAAAGTTAAGTGTGCTAAAGCGGCTCTTTTTGCAGAAATGTTTGCCGGGATTGCGGCAATATTAGCTGTAATTGTGGTCCCTATGTTTTCACCCAGTACCATTGCCGCTCCCTGTTCAAAAGATATCCAACCTTTGCTGCACATAATGAGTGTAATAGCTACTGTTGCACTCGATGATTGTACTACAATGGTCATCAAAGTTCCAATAAGTACAAAAATAATTACTGAAGTAAAACCGGATTGAGTAAATTGGGTAAGAAAACTTAGTATTTCGGGGTTGCTTTGAATGTCAGGGACAGAATTTTTAAGTAAATCGAGTCCGAAAAAAAGTAATGCAAATCCTAAAATTACCTCGCCCCATGATTTTTTGTTATTACTTTTCGAAAAAATGAATGGTATGGAAAAACCAATGAGTGGAATAGCAATTTTTGCAATGCTTACTTTAAATCCAAAGAGTGATATAATCCATGCTGTAACGGTAGTACCAATGTTGGCTCCCATTATTACTGTTATTGATTGAAGCAATGTAAGTAGTCCGGCATTAACAAAACTTACCACCATAACTGTGGTGGCTGACGATGATTGAACAATAGCAGTAATAAGTAAACCTGTTAACACTCCCGTAAATTTGTTCTTGGTCATTGCTGCAAGTATTCCACGGAGTTTTGGACCGGCAACTTTTTGCAGAGCTTCACTCATAGTTTTCATCCCGAACAAGAAAAGCCCGAGTGATCCAACAAGTGTAAGAAAGTCGTAAAAGGTATAATTCATAAGTGTGACAATATCTATAAATTTTTTGCAAAAGTACTTTAAATTCATTTACTCACAAAGTTATGTTTTTAAAAAAATAAGTATTTTTACACTGGCAAACAAAAAAACAGTTTCCTCAATAATAATTATATGAATAAAAATGTAACAATTTATTGTAAAAACACCAAATCTTTTCATGATTATCCTATTGGCACTTCTCTAACCGAAATATATTCTGATTTGAATATTCAACTACCGTATCAGGTAGTTGCTGCAAGGGTAAATTATAAGGTGGAATCGTTGAATTTTTTGGTTTATAAACCGAAAGATATCGAGTTTATCGATTTAAGTAGTTCTTCGGGAATGAGGGTTTATGTGCGTACATTAAGCATGATACTATCAAAAGCAATTTTTGAACTTTATCCTGATGCATATCTTCGTATCGAACATCCTATTTCCAAAGGTTATTATTGCAGGGTTGAAAATGCCGGTGTTACGCTCGATCAGAAATTTATTGACAGCCTGAAAAAGCGAATAAATGAAATTGTTACATCTGACCGTCCTGTTTACACAGAAGAAAAGCAAACAACAGAAGTAAAAGCACTTTTTTCAAAACAACCTCATCATACCGATAAAATTTCACTTTTCGACACCTTGGGTAATCCTTATTGCCGTTTTTTCAGAATTGACGATTTTATCGATTATTATAACAGTGTATTACTTCCATCAACAGGCTATATAAAATTGTTTGATATTGTACCTTACTATGATGGGATGTTACTGGTAGTTCCCAATCGAGAGAATCCTTTTGAGCTTGAAAAGGTTGTACCACAACCACGAATTTATGAAATATTTCAGGAATTTTTAGGCTGGAATAAAATAATGAATCTAAATAACGTTGGTGAATTTAACATTGCTTGTAGGAATAATCAGTCATTTAATCTAATAAAAGTATCTGAAGCACTCCACGAAAAGAAAGTTGCTTATATTGCCGACATGATTTCCCAGCGAGCAAGTAATGTAAAAATTGTGCTTATATCAGGTCCATCATCTTCAGGGAAAACTACTTTTAGTAAGAGACTTTCTATTCAATTAATGGTATGCGGACTTAAACCGCTTTCTATATCATTAGACAATTATTTTGTAAACCGTGATGAAACACCACTCGATGAAAACGGAGAATGGGATTTTGAACATTTAAATGCCCTCGACCTCGCATTATTTAATGATCACATCAATAAGTTACTTAGAGGCGAAGAAATTGAAATTCCCTTTTTTAATTTTGAAAACGGGAAAAGAAATTATAAGGGAGATAAAATGCGGTTGGGAGAAGAAAATATTCTAATTCTTGAAGGGATTCATGCACTTAATCCGGATTTGTTACCCGGTATTTCGCAGGATCTTACTTTTAAAGTCTATGTTTCTCCACTGACTACAATATCTATTGATAATCATAACTGGATACCAACCACAGACACCAGGCTTTTACGGAGGATTATACGTGACTATAGATTCCGAAATTACTCTGCACGTGAAACAATAGCACGATGGCCAAGTGTGCGACGCGGAGAAGAAAAGTGGATTTATCCTTATCAGGAAAATGCAGATGTGATGTTTAATTCAGCATTACTTTTCGAATTTGCAGTTTTAAAAAAACATGCTGAGCCAATACTTGCCGAAGTACCGAAATACTGCGATGAATACACCGAAACTCATCGGTTGATAAAGTTTTTGAATTATTTTGTCCCAATTCCTGACAGAGAAATTCCGCCTACTTCTTTGTTGCGTGAATTTCTTGGAGGAAGTAGTTTTAGATATTAACCCAGTTTCAACATTTCTAAATGTAAAATAGCCAATTCTTCCCGATTTTTACTGAGGATTGGCTATTTTTTTGTTCTGGAGAGTATAGATATTACTCTAAAAAATCATCCAATTAACTTTCAGTCTTTAATTGAAACATGAAAGTTTTCTTAATGGTTACATTTCTCTATTCTTTTATTAACTTCTGTGTAAGTGTTCCTTCTTTTGTAAATGCTCTTAAAAAATAAGTGCCTCTATATAAATTGCTTATATCAATAATTTTATCAAAACTAATAATTGTTTTAACTTTTAAACCTGAAAGATTAAATATTTCAATTTTTTCAATTTCGAATTCACAAATGACCATCGCTTCATTTATAGCAGGATTTGGATAAATCTTCAAATTTTCGCTATTTCCTGTCTTTTTCCCGGTTATAATACCAGTTGTATTATAAACCATACTCATTAAGAACAAGTATGTCGAGCCGCTTCCTTTTGTTATTGTATGAGTACCGGCATCTAATGAAGAAGTTATGATACCCGTTGAGGTTACATTGATGGTGTTATTATCGATTTTAATTGTACCTGTGTAAGCACCATTAAAAACTAAAGCGAGCGTTCCTGCCTGTGTAGTTGTAAATGAAATGTTGGTTGTCGATTCCATTTTTAAACATTGCGTTAACGAAAGACCTTCGTACGATACGGTACCATAACCGGTTGATAAGTTTCCAGTAATACTGTAAAATGTGCTGTTCTTGCCCGAAATGGTAAAGTTATGAATCATATCGGGATTTACACTTCCGCCAGAACTAACTGTTATTGTACCAGTTAAACTTACAGGACTTCCGGAGCTTCCAGAAGTTGTTACAGTATAGGTTACGTTGGCTGTGGGTGTTCCGTTTATCGTAATGGTTTTTTCAGAAGTGTTTTTTACAAAGCTGATTCCTGAAGCCGGCAAACCTGTAACACTTGCATCAGTTGCATCGCCTCCCCAAGTGATTATAATAGTTTCAATAGCTGTGCCTGAAGTAACTGTCTGGTCCTTATTGTCGGTTGATGAAAGTGTTTGCGTACTGTTAGCAACAGGCAATTCACCTTGAATATATACTATTTTTGTAGTGTAACTTGTTAACGCTGTTTTTAATCCTGTATTTACTGCATAAGAAGCATCGTCAACCGAATTATTGAAAGTCCATTTGAAATCACCACCATTCACACGTCCTGCATAAGCAATAACTTTTGTTCTGGCAGTTTCAGGATTATCAGGAACTAAATTCTTTACATAATGTGCAGCATCGGTATCGAAATTGTTATAAATGTTTGCACCTTTTTTCGATTTAATTGTATTACTGATAATTTCGCCTCTTGTGGCTGCTTCAACTGCATCAAACTCAACCGGATAATTTGTCGGATGATAAGGAATATACCTTGTTTGTCCGCTTATCGAGTTATTAAACGATTTGATTGTACCCCCATCTTCTCCCGAGAATGTGCCCGTTCCATCGTAAAATATATCAGTTCCCTGCATAGAAGTTAACATTGGATATTTACAGTTGCGGAAATAATTATTTTCAACAAAAACCGAGGATCCCAATGTTGAACCTACACCATATTTTGCAATTCCATCGTAATAATTATTATAAACGTGCGCAGAATAATACCGAACACGCGGATGTCGCGAATCGGAATGATCGTACCAATTATGATGATATGTAATGAATAATCCTGAAGTTGTTCCTTCACTCAAACCTAATAAATTTGATTTTCCGGTATCCCAAAAGTGATTATATGAAATTGTTACATAAGTCGAACGTTTAACATCCATGGCGCCATCGCCTTTTATCTGGTCGGCATCGCTACCGGCATGTCCGTAAAACAAATCGAGATTATGAACCCACACATAGTCATTTTCCTGCTGAAGGCTTATATTATCGCCTTCACTGCTGTTCACATTCATTGAACCAAAATTGCGCAATTCGATGTTCGAGGCATTTTTAATACGAATTCCCCAACCATCGGCAACAGCATCGTCGCCTACACCTTCAATAGTAATAAAACTTGCAGCATTTTTGTTGTTTTCTACGACAATATCGCCACTGTACATATATGCCGGATCAGTAATCTGACCCACCAGGCGAACGATTAAAGGACGGGTATCTTTTCCTTTTTTAAAACCATCTAAAATTGCCTGAAACCCAACACAAGGATTTGTGTTAGCTCCGTTTACATTCATAGAAATAGTATTTTTTGTGTTCTGAGTGATATATATAATCACTGCACCATCTTTTGGTGTTCCATCGGCTTTATACGCTCCTGGAACTCTTCCGTTAGCAAATGCAAATCCGGTACGGTCATGCGATAAAACAGTAATTGTACCTGTTTCAGAGGCTGTTCCTTCAACGCCTGAAATAACCGGAACAATTTTAATAGTATAATTCCCAGGCTCAAGTCCTAAAATATCAGCCCGAAAATATGTTCCGTAACTTCGAATAAGCTGATTGTCAATTTTTCGGTTGGTAATACCCATTCCTGAAAAATACACGTTGTAACTTTCGGCATTTGCAACTGGGGCCCATTTTACAAAAGCCGACTCAAACCAACCTGAGGCTTCAGTGATTGTAGCTGATTGTGAAAAAAGTTGAAATGAAATGAATAAAACTGTAATTGAGAAAAGCAATTTTTTCATTGAAATACTTGAATTATAATGTTTGTAGAAATAACATATTACAAAATTACTATCATATTTTTGTCATTATGTGGATATATTATCTTTTTTATGTAGATTTTTTGTTGGTAATGAATTATTTAACATTAGAGGAATAATGAAGAAAATTGTGTAAAACAAAAAAAATCGGAAAACGAAAAATAATATCGTAATCTGATTTAAATTGACAGATATGAATTTTTTTTGTATTAACTCAACTTGAAATTTGTTTACACCTTACAATATTGCATGAAATTAAATTTCATAAAGTAAATCCATTCAATGATTTGAAGAATTTTTTACTGTAAAAATATGTGGTTTTGGTGCAGGTTTCATGTCATCGCCAATATAATAACCGGTGTGTGGCGGTTGATTATAACCAACATTTTGCCAGGCAATGCTCAAGCGATAAACCGGATCATGCATTAAAGTTGTCAACCGGTGTTCAGTTGGAATAGTTGTGGTGTAAATTCTTAGAGCAGTATTATTGGCTGTTCGCCAGATTATTTCTTCGCGCCAATCGCCAAACAAATCGGCGCTAAGCACGGGTGTAGCTTTCGTTCCGTTATTCCATCTGCAATCATTTGCTAACAAAAGTGTTTCTATACTATCTTTTTCCCAAATATATTTTGCCACATAATTTCGGTCGAGCAGTTCATCCTGCAAATCGCCATCCCAATAAATTCTAAAGTTACAGGAGCGGGGAGCTTTTTCAGAAATCTGTTTTCCATTGACGGAATAAAGACCGCGCATACCCGGACCAAAAGCCCAACATTCGTTTCCGGGATGTTTAGGGTCGATATTAGCAGTCAATCCACGTCCCACATCGCCTTCAGATGGAAATCCCCAGATGAGTTCACCTGTATTCGCATCCCGAAATTCACATCCGGCAATATCGCTACGCGTTTCGTGCACCATCCAAACTTCCATTCCGGGACGTTCGGGGTCTAAATCGGAAAGATGCAAAGCATCGCCATGTCCAAGCCGTGTTGAATACAATCCTTTACCATTATCGTCAATTGCTGCTGCACCGTAAATAATTTCGTCTTTCCCATCCCCATCCACATCGCCTACCGTTAAACTGTGTGCGCCCTGGCCACGATAGCTTCGATTTCCAGGAGTTTCATCATCGCTATCGAATATCCAGCGTTGAGAAAGCTTATTGTCTTTAAAATCCCATGCAGCTAAAACTGATCGGGTGTAATAACCTCGGCACATCACCAAACTCGGGTGAATGCCATCCAAATAAGCTATACAGGCTAAATAACGCTCTGAACGGTTGTAATTATCATCGCCCCAAATTGTTTTTACATCCTGTGGTGTTGCATCCTGATTTTCGGGATGGCGTCCGGGCACATAATCAACAGTGGTAAGTTCAGCGCCTGTTCGCCCATCGAAAATGGTAAGCCATTCAGGTCCTTTGTAAATTTTACCCGCTTCGTTGCGATGATCTGCAGCGGAATCGCCAAGTACTTTTCCCGTTCCGTCAATTGTTCCATCCGAAGTTTTAACAGCAATTTCAGCGCGACCATCGCCATCGAGATCGTAAACAATAAATGGCGTATAATGAGCACCTTCGCGTATGTTTTTACCCAAATCGATGCGCCACAGAAATGTACCATCAAGTTTGTAAGCTTCCAATTTCGTTTGTCCGGTAAATCCGGCATGGGAATTATCGCGCGGTCGCATTTCTCGTTTAACGATAATTTCATATACGCCATCACCATCGAGGTCGGCAGCTGAGCCATCGCCAATTGAATATCCGGGTAAACTTTGTACAGGTATAGTCAGAAAATTGCCTATAGGTTGATTTGCCAAAAGAGTATAAGTTCCAATTTCACCACTTTTCTTTCCCGTAGGTTTTATAGTGTACGTATTATTTTGCGAGAAATCAACTTTCAGGTCAGTAAACTGAGTGCTTTTGCTTATGGGTTGTGAGTTTAACTTAACCTTGGCTTTATTGCCGGTAGTTTTGAAAATATCGAATGCAATGTTCTGCTCATCTGTTCCCAACAAACGCCAGCAGATATAAGCAGAGTTTTCAGAAGCACGCATTGCTATTACTCCGCGGTTGAGAAATTCCATTTGGCGCTGGGCGTTAACTGTTAGAGATGCTAATAATGAGATAAAAAGGATTTTTTTTAATTTCATATCTTATGATTTTTTTTATATTTAGATAAGACGCAAGAAAACAGAAAATGTTTAATTTGATGATAATATTTCTAAAAAATAACTATATTTGAACAATCAGTCAATCTGTTATGATTTTTTAAATAAGTAAGCATCACAATTGTAGATGACTTTTATTTGATAGGTAAATTCATTTTTTAAAAATAATTATTAACCATTAAATTCTAAAAGTATGAACAGAAAGATTACGTTGGTTGTATTATTCAACCTTATTTTCAGCACTTTTGAAATTTTTTCCCAGTGTGCTAATAATTCAAATATTTATAGTTTTTCGTTTAACGGAAAAAACTATGAAGTGGTTCGAGAAATGAAGTCATG
>CAZDSY010000070.1:5102-15999 GCA_964508285.1 uncultured Paludibacter sp. | reverse complement strand
AAAAATATTCTTCAAATCGCTGTCAATCAGTTGAAATGCAGATATTTCATCGTAAAACAAGTCTTTAGCCTTTATTGCATCGTTCAGCGGATTATTCAATTCATCGCTCTGTATTTTATCATCTTTTAAAAGTGCATGATAAGGTTTGGTTGGAAACAACAAGGGTGATAAATATAAAGTGTCAATAGCAGCGTTAACTCCGGCTTGTAAAAGTTCATTTCGTATGAATTTGATATCGTGGTTAAGTATATTGTGTCCGCAAACATATTCAACACCACGAATGAATTCCGCTAATTCCGCTACCGAATTCTTATGAAAAACATTTCCATCTGCCATAATTGAACCAATATCCAAAATTTTTTGGGTTTTTGGATCAATTTCTGTATCGATAAATGCAATAGAATTCATACGCAAATTTTTATCAATTATTTTTACAATAGCGAAGATACAGATTTTCTGTATTTTAAAACAGACAAACAGCTAAAATTATACGAAATGACAGTTTTAAACAGTTCTTCTATTTAAAAATCATGAAAATTTTCATTATTTTCGGCAAACAATTTTCAAAATATTTTGTTATAAATTCCAAAATATCACAATTCATTTAACATTATAAATTTTATAAATTATGCCAAAAGTTAATACTTATCAGGACATTAGCCAGATTGACAGAGAAGCTAAAAAGGATTTTATCGACCGTCATTCACCATTTATTCATGTAGCCGACAGTGCTAAAGCAGGTGAAAAACTCGCCGTTAAAGTAGTTATGGGCAACGAATATATTCACCCCGACGATTTTGATCACTACATTAAATACATTCAGTTATGGAATGGCGAAGTGCTGCTTGCTGAAACAAATTTCCCTCCGGGAACGCTGGGCAACAAACCCGGTCATGCCGAAGTAGATTTCCACATTGTACCATCGAAAGATTTGAATCTTGTGGCAATGTCTTACTGCACCAAACATGGCTTGTGGCAAAGCGACCCGAAAGCCGTGAAAGTTACGGAATAAGGAAAATTATTTTATTATGCAATAAGCCGGTTGAAGAAAATTCAACCGGCTTATTGCCTTAATATCAAAGAGGCTCTCAATATTCAAATATCTAAAATTAAACTATTTACATTATAAATTATATTTTGCTCCAAACACAAAGAGGGGCTTTCCCCTCCTCTCTACATTATATTAAACCCTTTAATCATAAGTACCTTAATCCCCTTTAAAGGTTTTGAACGAAGGATTTTGTGGCTTGTTAAATGAAACTGTTACAGATTGAAATATTACCCGCTTACAATAAAACTTTTGATATAGCGATTTTAAAAAATAGCAATGTGATTAAATTAAAATTCAATATCTATATTTTTGATTTTCAATTAAGAATTAAATTGTAATTGAAAAAATAAATCATTTTACAATATTCTGAAATTTTATATCTACTTTAGTCCAATGAAAAGTTCAGCTAATCCAATGAAAAAACACACGCTTCAAATTCTGTTCTGCACATGTTTGGTAAGCTTTCTTACTTTAGCGCAACATTTTTCAAATGCCAATGATCTGATATTTTCGAAAATTGGAACAGAACAAGGATTGTCACAGCTTAGTGTCATGTCCATCTACCAGGATGAGCACGGAGCAATGTGGTTCGGAACTCGTGAAGGAGTGAACCGCTACAACGGAAACTTTATGGAAGTATTTCGTCCCCTATCGAAGGACACAAATTCGCTCACTAACAATATTGTAAAATCCATACAAGGTGATCAGAAAGGAAATATCTATATTCTGACTCAGGGAGGAATTAACCGCTATAATTTACAAGAATCACGCATGACAGTGATTCAAAGAACCGAAGCCGATGCCATCTTTTATGGAAACAGACATTTATGGATTGCCGACAATAATTCGATTTCATTTTATGAAAATCAGCAGAAGAAACATTATTTTACTATCAAAGAAGCGAAAACACCTATTCGCGCCTTGTGCGAAACTTCAGATCAACGCCTGATAGTTGGAACATTATCTTCGGGCGTTTGGATGATTAATCAAAAAAAAGAAGTACATCAATTGCTTAAAGATTGTAGTACAGTATCCTCAATTTTTGAAGATTTAAACCGAAATATCTGGATAGGAACTTGGAAACAAGGGTTATTCAGAATCAATCCAAATGGTGAAATACGCAACTACCAATATAATCCGGCAAATAAACAGGGAATTTCATCCGATTTTGTCAGAGCAATTTGTCAGGATAATCAGGGAACATTATGGATTGGCACCCGAAAAGGCTTGGATCATTTAAATCTTTCGACAGATGAATTTGTACATTATAATTCCGGTATTGGTGTTACAGGTGTTTTGACAAACGAATCTATCTGGTCGTTGTACAAAGACCAACAAGGTACACTATGGATCGGAACTTACTTTGGAGGAGTAAACTATTTTAATCCTTCAATGAATTTTTACACGCTTCACGATTTGCGAAACGGCTCTTTTCTAAACAAACCATTTCATGTTATTGGAAAAATTCTCGAAGATTTGGAAGGCAGAATTATTCTGGGTACTGAAGGTAATGGACTTATAATTTACAACAGAAACAACAAAACATATCAGAATATTCCAGGTAATACACCCGGAGGTATAAGTTCGGAAAATATCAAATCGTTTTATTACGATAAAGCGACTGATAAGTTATGGATTGGAACCCATCTCGGAGGATTGACTTTAGTTAACCTAAAAAATCTCACCACTACTCAATACAAAACAGTTTGGCCCGACTGGTCAGAATCAGATATTATCCGCTCTATCATTCCGTACGAAAACGACTTATTAATTGCCACGCAAAACGGATTGTTCAGATTTAATATAAACAACGGCGGTTTCAGTATTTTTTCAGATAAAATTCATAAACAGGTAAAATTTTTCAATTCCATTAAAATTAGAGATGGACAGGAAGGTCTTGAAATGACAATTGAACACCAACCCGACATTGTGCTAAGTGATTTAATGATGCCACGGTTATCGGGTGCCGAAATGTGTTCGAAAATCAAGAACAATTTTGCTGTTTCACATATTCCGGTGGTGCTCCTAACCGCGCAAACAGCTATCGAGTACAATATTGAAGGTTTGAAACTGGGTGCTGACGATTATATTACCAAGCCTTTCAATGTAAAAGCACTGATAACACGTTGCAACAACTTGGTTAACAACCGGCGAATGTTGCAGGAAAAATACAGCCGGCAAATTGATTTTTCACCCTTGATGCTCGCCACTAACAAAATTGATAGTGATTTTATGCAGAAAGCGCACCAGGTTGTAGAAAAACACATGGATAATGCCGATTTTGATGTAAAACTTTTCAGCGAAGAATTAGGCTTAAGCCGCACATGCTTATTTACCAAACTGAAAGGTGTTACCGGACAAACTCCCAACGATTTTATTATGAATGTACGTTTGAAAAAAGCTGCAGAACTACTCTAATATCATCCGGAACATAATATTAGCGACATTACCTACATGCTCGGTTTTAATACACCACGCTATTTCACCAAATGTTTCAAAGATCAATTTAGTATGACTCCGTTGGCTTACCGAAAACAGTTTCATGCTGAATATTACGCCAACGATCCGACGAAAGAATAAACCTCAATAAACCATATTTTCCTTAAAGAATACTGCACAAGCTTTCATTTTTATATCTAAAAAATTATATTTTGTCTGTACCGGAATATGCATTTGCCGGTGCAGGGAAACATACATTCTCGTATCCGGAAGTTTTAATTAGTTATTACAATTGAAACATAAGTCATGCAACTTACCATCCAATTAAAAACATTTCACTATTTCTGCGGTCAACTCAACTATACTTGAGCATTCCCAATTATGTTCGTAAAATTAACTTCGGTCAAAATTCACAGACAAAGATGTACACTAAATTGAATAAACAAGAGACTTAACTCCATATTGTACTGCCAACATCAACTTAAAACGGCAAATCACTTACCCAAATATCAACTCAGAAATGACTGAATAGTATTAAATATATTTGGCATATAATTGATATTTAAGTATTTATTGCAATTGTACTAATTTGGATTTTTCCTGTATTATTTTATATAGTCCTCCTTTCTATTCGATTCTATTTTTGCTTCAAATTAATTTAAAAAAACTCAAGTCAGGAAACGAACATGACAAAATTTAATCTATTTTGACCCACAGGGGCATGATTAAATTTTGTTTTGTGAGTTCCATGTGACAAATAAAAAAAATATAAACACATGAAACCAGTAATTATAATTTTGCTTACTTCAATTCTCTTTTCATGCACACCAACTCATGAAAAAAAACAGGACGACATGCTGAACCGGGTACTTGAAGTCGCAGTAAAACAAATTGGTCATCAGACCAAAATCATAGAATCTTCGGGTAAAGTACTGAACCCAAGAACGTTTAAAAACAACCAAATTTATTATGTACAGCCTAAGGACTGGACCAGCGGCTTTTTTTCGGGCACCATGTGGTATATGTATAAGCTTACGGGAGATGAAAAATGGAAAGAACTCGGAATAAAATATACCGAAGCTATCGATAGCGTTCGATGGTTCACTTTTCATCACGATGTAGGTTTTATGATTAATTGCAGTTTTGGTAATGCAATAGGCCTGGCAGGGCTTACACAATATAATGATGTGATGGTAGATGCAGCCAAATCACTTTCTACTCGTTTTCGCGAAGTACCAGGAGTGATTCAGTCATGGGATATTGATCGGGGTTGGCAGTCAGAAAGAGGATGGATGTGTCCAGTAATAATTGATAATATGATGAATCTTGAACTGCTTTTTAAAGTAACTAAAATCAGCGGTGACTCTTCATTCTACAAAATTGCTGTAAAGCATGCTGACAATACCATGAAAAACCATTACCGAAAAGATTTCAGTTGTTATCATGTAGTGGATTACGACTGTCTCAAAGTACACGTAAGAAAAAAAGAAACTGCACAGGGATATTCCGCAGAATCTGTATGGTCAAGAGGTCAAGCCTGGGGTTTATATGGTTTCGTAGTTTGTTATCGTGAAACCGGTGATAAAAAATATCTTACAATGGCTAAAAATATTGTGAATTTTTTAATGAAACATCCCAATATGCCGGAGGATTTAATTCCATACTGGGATTTGAGTGCTCCGGAAATTCCTAATGAACCACGTGATGCATCGAGTGCCGCGATAATTGCTTCGGCTCTGTACGAATTGAGTAATTATGCCGGAGATTTTTATAGAAAAACTGCTGATAAAATAATGGAATCGCTTGCATCGCCCGCATATTTGTCGATTGTGGGAAACAATGCAAATTTTCTTATTATGCACTCAGTAGGTAGTATTCCACACAAAGAGGAAATTGATGTGCCATTAAATTATGCTGATTATTACTTTTTGGAAGCATTATACAGGAAATTTAATCTCTGAAATATTCAAAGACCAACTTTAAAATATTTCGAATAAACATTTTATGGTAAAATAAATTGCTCTGCAGCTTAAAATTTTATAATTGAATAAATTCAACTTAATCCCTGAAATTGGAAAAAGCTGTCTCTATGATTATTTTTGATACAGCTCTTTTCTTTTTATTTAGCTTTATAAATCATCGATAATTTTCCCCAAACCTCATCCGCAAAAGTCTCTAAACTTGGATCGCGGGCACCCATCAACAGAAGCACATCATTTCCGGTAAAATGAGGTTTAAGCGCTTGAACAAGGTTTTTTCTGTCTTCAACAAAATAAGCATTTACGCCCAACGATTGCAAATCCTGTATTAAATCGTTCGCCGATATATCTTTTACAGCTGAACCACCGGCATAAAAGATTTCACTCATCCAAATTTCATCCTGTGGACGTAAAACGGCTGCAATTTCTTTCACAAAATCATCGCGTAAAAATCGGGTAGGTTTGTAGCCATGCGGTTGAAACCATGCAATTACTTTTGGCGCTACAGGTTGACAGGCAGCAATGGAGGCGGCACATTTAGCAGGATTGTGGGCGTAATCATCGATAAGAATTACACCGTTCTTTTCGCCAACAATTTGATGTCGGCGATAAATACCTTCGTACTGTAACAATGCTTCTGCGGCAACTTCCACCGAAACGCCCAAATGTTGCACAACAGCAACAGCAGCCAAAGCATTCTCCATATTGTGGCGACCTAAAGCATTCATTTTAACTGTAACACCATTTACAGAAAACGAAATCTGAAACCCTGATTGATTGAAATTACGTGCAATCAACCCTGCATTGATTTTTTCTTCAACTGAAAAATCATCTAGAATATTTTTGCTGATTTTCGAAGCAAGCTTATTGGACTGATTTGTAATAAAAACATCTTTTGAGTTGTTACGAAAAATTTCGAAAATCTGCATTAATTCATCAATCTCCTGATGATCTTTATCGATATTCAACAGTAATCCTATTTCAGGATGATATTGAACGATTGAACCATCGCTCTCGTCGGCTTCAATAACCAGCCACTCTCCTACCCCTACTTTAGCGTTTCCAATTTTTCCCTCGCGAATTATACTTGTCAGTCCGGCGCCACTGATAATGCTTGGTGCAAGTCCTGCAAACTGTAATATATCGAATATCATAGCCGAAGTTGTACTTTTACCCGAAGTTCCGCCTACGGCTATTGTTTTTTTACTTTCGGAAATAAGCGCCAACACCTGCGAGCGCTTCAGTATGGTAATATTCAGCTCCTTTGCTTTTTGCACTTCGTAAACCGTATCTTCGATGGCAGTAGAAACCACCACTAAATCAGTTTCGGGAGTTATGCCGGTTCCGTCCTGCAAAAAACACTGAATTCCTTCCGCTTCGAGTTTTGTTTTTGTTTCGTTGGGAGTATCGGGCAAAAAATATCGATCGCTTCCACTAACGTTTTTGCCAATACCGCGTAAATATTGCGCAATGGCACTCATACCAGTTCCTGCAACTCCGATAAAAAATATATTTTTAAAATCGTTGATAGTCATTTAATTTGAAGTAATGTAAATGTGTTTTATTCTATTTTTCAAAGGTAACAAAAAATATCTACCTGAAAACCAATAAAAAATATTTTCAAAAAAATCACTCAAATTCTCTTATTGTATTTTTAGAAATCATCTTTAATTTACATTACAATTAATAAATTCATTGAATCAACATTTTAATACATAAAGCGATTTGTTTCTTATTGTAAATTAAACAATAAATAGTTTAATGATATTGTAATTAATACAGTATTTAAATAATTGATTATATGTTTTATAACATAATATTTTTATATAATAATTTAAATTAATTGAGTAATTTTGTGCTGTGAATCATCTAAGTAATTCCAATGCCAAACGAGAATATTTATAATCCGCATGTATCGGTCGATTGTGTTGTTTTCGGCTTCGATGGCGAAAAATTGAAAGTTCTTTTAATTGAAAGAACCATTGAAGAAAACAATGAATTATATAATGACAAAAAATTGCCCGGTAGCATCATTTTGGCTAATGAGGATTTGGATGAAGCCGCAACACGCATATTAAATGAACTGACCGGATTAAAAAACATCTACTTAAGTCAATTTCGGAGTTTTGGGAACCCGAAACGTACCGAGAACCCTCGCGATATACTCTGGCTTGAAAATACTATGCAATTAAAAATTGGTCGTATAGTTACGGTTGCTTATGTGGCATTAATTAAAATCGACCGGAAGATTCAGGTAAAAAAAGAAAATACCCAGATTAACTGGTACGACTTAAATGAAGTTTCAAAAATGAATCTCGCTTTCGACCATGCTGATATCATTAAGAAAGGTATCGAACACATCAGACATAACCTGGATATTGAGCCACATTTGCTTTTTGAGTTGCTTCCCCGGAAATTTACTATTACCCAATTACAAACACTATACGACACCATCCATCAGGAGCGGTCAGATGTACGGAATTTCCGAAAAAAAGTGGCACAATGGCCTTATGTTGTAGCTTTAGACGAAAAAGAAGATGGTGTACCTCACAGGGCTGCAAGACTTTATAAATATAAGAAATAACTGCCCCCTGACCCCTAAAGCAGGACTTAAAGAAATATTAGCAATGAATTTTTAATAAAATATTGAAACAAAATGAATATTGAAACAAATAAACCAATCAAAGGCAACATTAAGCCTCCCCTTCGGGGAGGTTTGGAGGGACTTTTACTCGGTTACGATTTAGGCAGTTCATCGGTAAAAGCGAGCTTGGTGGATGCAGTTACAGGAGAATGTTTATCATCAGCTTTTTTCCCTAAAAAGGAAATGGAAATTATATCGGTAAAAGCCGGTTGGGCAGAACAAAATCCTGAAACTTGGTGGGAAAATCTGAAAGCTGCAACAAAAGCAGTTTTGGAAGAATCAAATATTTCTTCATCCGATATTAAAGCTATCGGTATATCCTATCAAATGCATGGACTTGTTTTAGTGGACGAACACCAAAATGCAATTCGGAATGCCATTATTTGGTGCGACAGCCGTGCTGTTCCTTATGGTGAAAAAGCCATGAAAGAAGTCGGAAATGAAAAATGTTTATCACATCTATTGAATTCTCCGGGAAATTTTACACTGGCAAAAATGGCTTGGGTTAAGGAAAATGAACCTGAAAACTTTTCAAAAGCAAAATATTACATGCTTCCGGGCGATTATATTGCCATGCGTATGACAGGGAAGGCAACAACAACCGCATCAGGACTGTCCGAAGGAATTGCATGGGATTTCAAAGCAAATGCTCCTGCAAAATTCTTGTTCGATTATTTTGATTTCAATACAGCGTTGGTTCCTGAAATTGTTCCAACTTTTGGTCAACAAGGAAATTTGAAAGCTGATATTGCTGCTGAACTTGGTTTAGCTGCCGGAACTCCGGTTACTTATCGTGCAGGTGATCAACCCAATAATGCATTGTCGTTAAATGTGCTGAATCCGGGCGAAATTGCAGCTACGGCAGGAACTTCGGGTGTAGTTTATGGCGTAAACAGCGATTCGAAATACGACCCACAAAGTCGTGTAAACTCTTTTGCTCACGTCAATCATTCAACAGATGCAACTCGTGTGGGAGTTTTACTTTGCATTAACGGAACAGCAATTTTAAATACATGGATAAAAAATAATGTTGCTCCCGAAGGTATAAGTTATGCAGAAATGAACCAATTGGCAGCCAAAATTCCTATTGGAAGCGAAGGTGTAAGCATAATACCGTTTGGCAACGGTGCAGAGCGTGTTCTCGGCAATCTTGAACCGAATTGTTCAATTCATGGTATAAACTTCAACAGAATACGTAAAGCACATTTAATTCGTGCTGCGCACGAAGGAATTGCATTCTCGTTTAAATATGGCATGGATATTATGAACCAAATGGGAATTGAAACCAAAACCATTCGTGCAGGTCATGCTAACTTATTTCTGAGTCCGATTTTCCGGCAGACTTTGGCAAACATTACCGGTGCAACTATCGAATTGTACAATACAGACGGTTCGGTTGGCGCAGCGCGTGGCGCAGGAATAGGTGCAGGAATTTACAAAAATGCCGAAGAAGCATTTGCAACACTGAAGAAAATAATGGTAATTACTCCTGAAGAAAAAAATATAGAAGCTACAAATGCTGCGTATAAGCGATGGCTTTCCAATATGCCAATTTTATAATTCGCCAATGAGTCAATATGCCAATTTATAATATGCCATTTAAATGTTATGTTTTGGAATAATTTAGACATAAGTTCATTGACTGATTGACTCATTAGCACATTGGCTCATTAATTAAAAAAATCATTAATTCTTAAAATTTATACAAATTATGTCAAAAGTGTATTTCCCAACAATCGAAAAAATTAAATTCGAAGGAAAAGAAAGTAAAAATCCACTTGCATTTCGTTATTACGATGCTGAAAAAGTGGTTTATGGTCGTAAAATGAAAGACTGGTTCAAATTCTCAATGGCTTACTGGCACACCTTGTGCGGTGAATCATCCGATCCGTTTGGTGGTCCTACCAAAGATTTTGAATGGAATCAAGCCTCTGATGCTATTCAGGCAGCCAAAGATAAAATGGATGCAGGTTTCGAGTTCATGCAAAAAATGGGTATCGAATATTTTTGTTTTCACGATATCGACCTGGTTGATGAGGGTTCATCAATTGAAGAATATGAATCGAACTTGAAAGCTATTGTTGCTTATGCCAAAGAAAAAATGGCAGCTACAGGCATAAAATTACTTTGGGGTACTGCCAATGTATTCAGCCACAAACGTTATATGAATGGTGCAGCAACCAATCCAAACTTTGACAGCGTTGCACGTGCTGCCCTTCAAATAAAAAATGCTTTGGATGCAACCATCGAACTTGGTGGTGAAAACTACGTATTTTGGGGTGGACGCGAAGGGTATATGAGTCTGTTGAATACCGATATGAAACGTGAAAAAGAGCACTTAGCTCAAATGTTGAAAATGGCTCGCGACTATGCACGTGGAAAAGGGTTTAAAGGAACTTTCTTTATCGAACCTAAACCAATGGAACCATCGAAACATCAATACGATGTAGATGCTGAAACCGTTATCGGATTCCTGAAAGCTCATGGGTTGGACAAAGATTTCAAACTAAATATTGAAGTAAACCATGCCACACTTGCCGGTCATACTTTTGAGCATGATTTACAATGTGCAGCTGACGCCGGAATGCTTGGTTCGATTGATGCTAACCGTGGCGATGCTCAAAACGGTTGGGATACTGACCAATTCCCAATTGATGTGTACGAACTCACCCAGGCAATGCTTGTAATTTTGAAAGCAGGCGGACTTCAGGGCGGAGGAACTAATTTCGATGCTAAAACGCGCCGTAATTCAACCGATATGGAAGATATTTTTATCGCACACAT
>CAZDSY010000070.1:0-5002 GCA_964508285.1 uncultured Paludibacter sp. | reverse complement strand
ATGCTAAAACGCGCCGTAATTCAACCGATATGGAAGATATTTTTATCGCACACATTGCAGGTATGGATGCTTTTGCACGTGCATTGGAAGCTGCGGCCGGCATTCTCAAAGAATCGCAAATTCCTGCAATGTTGAAAGAACGTTATGCCTCATTCGATAGTGGTTTAGGAAAAGATTTTGAAGATGGCAAACTTACATTAGAAGATGTGTATGCTTATGCCAAAGCTAAAAACGAAGAACCTGCCGTTATCAGCGGGAAACAGGAATTGTACGAAGCAATAGTGAATATGTATATCTAATCAGACAAAAGAACCAAGAGTCATGACTTTATTTATAAATTTAGCTACATCTTGGTTCTTGTCTCTTGGTTCTAAAATCTAAAAAAATGAACTCACAAAACCCTAATCATTTCTTTATTATTGGAGTTACTTTGGTAGCAACATTGGGTGGACTCCTTTTTGGTTACGATACTGCTGTTATTTCGGGAGCAGTTGATCCGATAAAAGTTTTTTTTCAGCTAAATGCAGACAAATACGGCGATGCAGCAACATTCTATCATGGAGCAACCGTTTCGAGTGCGCTGATTGGCTGTATTATCGGCGGTATAATTTCAGGGATTTTCGCTACCCGTTTTGGTCGTCGGAAATCGTTAATTATAGCCTCTGTTCTATTTTTTATTTCAGCTGTAGGTTCTGCTTATCCTGAAATGTTATTTTTAAACGCACCAACCGATGTTTCAAATTTATTGGTATCGTTTAATATTTTCAGGGTAATTGGCGGAATTGGTGTAGGACTGGCATCGGCTATTTGCCCCATGTATATTGCCGAAATGGCCCCTGCTGAAATTCGTGGTAAGCTTGTGTCGTGGAACCAATTTGCTATCATTTTCGGTATGCTCGTGGTTTATTTTGTCAACTATTTTATTGTATTTGGCAAAGAGCCTGTTTGGATTAATGAAACCGGGTGGCGTTTAATGTTCCTTTCCGAATCGTTTGTTGCGGCTACCTTTGGTATTCTACTTTTCTTTGTACCGGAAACTCCACGATATTTAGCCCTCAATCATAAAGATGATAAAGCACTCCGCATTTTGAGCAAAATTAACGGATTAGAAAAAGCGAAAATTATTCTGACCGAAATCAAGGAAACGGTACACGAAAAAGTGGAAAATGTACTGACTTATGGTTGGAAAGTGTTGATTATTGGCATATTACTATCTGTTTTCCAACAGGCTGTAGGAATCAACGTAGTTCTTTATTATGCGCCAACGATTTTCAAAGGTCTTGGCTTTGGTAACGATGCAGCTATGTGGCAAACGGTAATTATGGGCTTTGTAAATATCATCTTCACACTTGTTGCAATTTTTACGGTTGATAAATTCGGACGTAAACCATTGTTGATAATCGGATCAATAGGAATGGCAATAGGAATGTTTGCAATCGGCACTTTAGCGCATTTGCAAATTATTGGTGTAAGTACTTTGATATTTATCGTGATTTATACAGCAGCCTTTATGATGTCGTGGGGACCGATTTGCTGGGTGCTGATTTCCGAAATTTTCCCAAATACTATACGAGGAAAAGCAGTGGCTATTGCCGTTGCAGCTCAATGGATTGCCAATTTTGTGGTTTCTTCTACATTCCCATCACTCGAAGCTTTCAGTATTACTTTCACTTACGTTCTTTATGGAGTGATGTCAGTGCTTTCAGCTATCTTTGTTTGGAAAATGGTGCCCGAAACCAAAGGAAAAACATTGGAAGATATGACGAAATTGTGGCATAAGTAAATTTATTTACATTTTAACAAATTACTATTTACCTTTTAAAATCCCAAATCTCACTTCTAAGATTTGGGATTTTCATGATATACAACATTAATCACAAATTGTAATTACATAAATTTATAATAAACTTGAATTCAAAAATATTTTAAATTTATTAAGCTAAAAATGATAAAAAGTAACTACATTTGCATTCAATAAGCATTTCTTAATTTTCTGATTTTATCAACATTAACAACAAATTAAAAAAAAAATTTATGAAAAAGCTCATTTTAATTGCTTTAGTTTTATTTACTTGTCTGACTATTAATGCTCAGGAAAAAGGCAAAATTCGTGTTGGGGGTAATCTTGGTTTAACTGTACCTACCGGAGGTGCTGGATTTGCTATAGATATACTTGACATACGCTACAACATTCTCGATAATTTAAATGCAGGTGTAAAATTTGGGGGCGCTTTTATGTTGAGAGACGTAACCCAATTAAGCCCAACTTCTGCTGAAGCCACCATGCATGTAAACTCAAATATTATGCTTGTTAGTGATTTTTACTTTAATAAAGGCAGAAGTTTTTTTGCGCCATTTGTTGGTGGAAGTATAGGTTCTTTCAGTATTTACGACATCTACATGTTAGGTCAATCTGAATCAGAATTTAACTATACGATAGAAGAATTACCAAATCCTTCGAAAACTTTGGGCGGCGCTTTACGTGCAGGTTTTGAAGCAGGTAAATTCCGCATGGCTTTAGAATACTACCTGATACCAGCAACTACAAAATACGATGTAGTTAACATTATGAAGCCTGAAGGCAGCTCAGCCAACAGTTATTTGTCACTCAATGTAGGTTTCTACTTCGGTGGAGGTAAATGGAAAAAGTAATTTTTTTCACAATTGAGTTTTTCTAAAATTGATATTCAACAGGACTTTTCTGAATAAGAGAAGTCCTGTTTTCTTTTATGGATTATTATTCATAAGGAATTATGTAAACATATTACCTTAGATAATCGTTAGAAAAAGAAATTTAAAACTCAAAATGGAAAAAATTATTATTACGACCCAGATAACTATACATCGTCCGGTAGGTGTAGTTTGGGACTATTATACAAAACCGGAACATGTGGTAAACTGGAACTTTGCTTCGGACGACTGGCATTGCCCTGAAGCTAAAAATGATGTGCGCGAAGGTGGTACATTCTCTTATATTATGGCAGCTAAAGATGGTAGTTTTTCGTTCGATTTTTGCGGAACTTACAATGTGGTTATTGAAAACACAACCTTAGAAATCACACTTGGTGATGAAAGAAAAGTTTGGATTGAATTTTCTGATAATAATCAGAAAACAACCATAATTCAAAAATTTGAGGCTGAAAACGAAAACTCACCTGAACTACAAAAAACAGGCTGGCAAATGATTCTGGAAAATTTCAAAAAATATGTGGAATCGAAATAAAAAAAATTTTGTTTCAATTTCATATTTATCAATAAGAAAGTTATTTTAAAAAATATTGCTGAAAAATAAAAATTTTATTTTGTATTATTTGCAGGATTCTTCTTAATTTTGAAGAAAATTGTTTAATATGAAAAACAGCACCATTTTAGTCAAAATTCTTTTTTTGATTTTATGTTTGGGTTATAGTACAAATACTTTCTCAACACGGGTTGCATTTTTTCCTTTCAACGGAAACGCTAACGACTCAACTGGTAATAATCACAATGGCATTGTATCGGGAGCTACATTAACAACCGATCGCTTTGGCAAAGCAAACAGCGCTTACAGTTTTAATGGCAGTAGCGATTTTATTGAAATTACATCCGTTAATTCACTCAAGTTACCCGAATACACTTACGAAGCATGGATAAATGTAGCTGCTATACCTACGGGTAGCTCGTTAGCTAAAGGTGCTGCTACTATTCTTGATATTGGAAGTGAACTTGGCGATCAGGTTTTGAATGTGGGAAATTATATTGGAGTTTACTATGGTATTTCCGGCTTTGGTTACTACATAGGTGGGGGTACTTACAATACAAAAAATGATGTACTGCCTGCATTAAACCAATGGTATCATGTAGTAGGAACCAGAAGTGCAACTCATTATAAACTATATGTAAATGGATCTTTAATTCAATCGGTGCAATTATTACCTAAAGAGCCTGAATATGATGTATCAACCAAAGCTTATATCGGAAAAAGAATTGGAGACCTTCAGTATTTCGAAGGAAAAATTGATGACATTGGTATTTATAATGAAGCATTAACTGAAGCACAGGTTAAGAGCCGTTATTTAAATGAATCATTAGTAGCCTATTATCCATTCAACAGCAATGCAAATGATGAAAGTGGAAATGGAAACCACGGAACCATAACAGGACCTCTTGTAACTCCGGCAAAAGACAGATATGGTGAAGATGGTAAAGCTTATAAGTTCTGGTTTCCCGATTATGTAAGTGTACCTACTAATTCGTCATTTTTTACTGATGAATTTACAGTTTCGTACTGGCACAAAGTAGAAGCATATTGGGGTTTACGCAGTGTAATGAGCTGTGTGGGAAACAAAGGTGGTTATCAACAGGGTTTCGATGGCACAAATTTCACCTATCTGTTGGGTTACAATTTTCCGGTTGGTTCATGGTTTTGGACAAATTATGCTGTACCGAATGCTCCAAACGGTTGGCAACAAATTACTGTCTGCTATAAAAAAACAGGGGACAATAAATCCATCTCCAAACTATATTTAAATGGTGAATTAAAAAGCAGTGATACTTATGATAATTTCATTGCATATCCCGGAAGTGAGATATTATATATCGGAAAAAACCACAGTGAATTGGGCTTTAACGGGGAATTAGATGATTTTCGGTTTTACAACCGTATGCTCACCGACGATGAGATAATGTCGCTTCATTTGGCCGAATTACCCAACAATGTTAAGAACCTGAATATTCCAAAAATGTATATTTCACCAAATCCGAGTAATGGAAAGTTTCAGGTTAATTTTGGATTAAACTATCCAAAAATTCATCTAACTATTAGCGATATAACAGGTAAAGTTTTAAAAAGTATAATTTCTTTCGATGTTCAAAACCTCAATATGGAGTTTGAAGCTCCTTCGGGAGTGTATTTTTTGAAAATTGATACCGGACATGACAATGAAATACTCAAGTTGATTAAAAAATAAAATGATTATCCGTTATTTCGCCTAATTTGATTATTTTTGTAAAAACAAATCAG
>CAZDSY010000069.1:0-16071 GCA_964508285.1 uncultured Paludibacter sp. | reverse complement strand
TTATCAGCAATATAAAGTTCTAATAGAAACTTACGGAAGGCAATCTGAATTCGGGCACAAAATTACCAAAATAATTTCAAAAAAACATGGTAGAATCCAATTATTAATGAAAAATTTCTTCAATTAATAAATGATTTAGAATAATTATGATTTTGAAAATTTTTTGATTATTTCTTTTTTGAGGTGCTATCTCATTTTTAAATTTATCAATATTCAATTATTAAATTACAATTATTGAAATATAATAATTATATTTGTCGAAAAATTATGATATGAAAACTATAACAAATCCATTTATTACAGGAGGTTACGTATCTTCCGAGTATTTTTGCGACAGAGAAAACGAATCGACCGCGCTTATAAAAAACATAACTAACGGAAATAATGTAGTGTTAATATCGCCCCGAAGAATGGGTAAAACGGGTTTGATTGAGCATTGTTTTCATTTTTCGGAAATCGCCGAAAATTATTATACATTTTTTATTGACATATATTCAACCAGTAGTTTAAAAGAGTTTACTTATATGTTGGGACGACAGATTTTTGAAGCCCTTAAGCCCAAAGGTAAATCATTAATTGATAATTTTTTTCAGATAATCAGTTCGCTTCGTCCTGCCTTCAAATTAGACAGAATAACAGGTGAACCCGTTTTTGATATTGGTTTAGGTGAAATTAAAGAGCCAAATTTTACCCTCGAAGAAATTTTTAAATATCTTAAACAAGCCGACAGGCAATGCATAATTGCTATTGATGAATTCCAGCAAATTGCGAAATATCCTGAGAAAAATGTAGAGGCATTGTTAAGAACTCATATTCAACATTCTGAAAATTCTCTTTTTATTTTTGCAGGCAGTCAGCGTCATTTACTTGAAAATATGTTTTTCAGTTCCTCGCGTCCATTTTATCAGAGTGCACAATTATTTTATTTGCATGCAATTCCTCTTGCATCTTATAAAATATTTGTTGCCGATAAATTTGAAATGTTTGAAAAAAGCATATCTGATACTTACATTGAATCGATTTACAAAATTTTTGATGGACATACTTCGTACATGCAAAATATCATGAATGAACTTTTTTCGTTAACCAACACAAACGAACAGGTTGATATTAATGCCGTTTTACAGGCATTTAATAATAAATTATACCATTTACAACCCTTTTTTCAAACCACATTGAATTTGTTGCCCGAACGACAAAAGGAATTGCTAATTGCAATTGCAAAAGAAGGTAAAGCTATTTCGGTTTTGTCAGGCGCCTTTATTAAAAAGCATGGATTACATTCCACCAGTTCGGTACAGACTTCGTTAAAGCAATTGCTTGATAAAGAAATCGTTACTTACGACAATAATTCATATTATGTTTATGACAGGTTTTTCGGATTATGGTTGAAAAATCAGTATGGTACAGGTTTTCATATTGAATTGAAATAATCGATTACAAAACATGATAAATTATCGTCAGGAAATTATACATTTCATGAAAATTAGAATGAATAAAGCCAAAAAAAATAATTTAATATTTTCTACACTCCTTTTGTTGTTAATAAGTGGAAATTCAACTGCTCAAACTTACGAAACCCAGTTTTCAAAATCGCTCAGTGATGTATTGAACGAAATTGGGACGCGTTTTGGTGTGAAAATTAAAATAGATGCCGATACCACAGGGAAAGTGGTGAAATATGCCGATTTCCGTATCAGACCATATTCTGTTGAGGAATCGCTGCATAATGTTTTATCAATTTTCGATTATAAATATGTAAAGGAAAATGAAAAAACATTCAAAATAAAATCGTATGAATATATGCGGCGTACTTCTGCAGATGGTGAAAAATTCCTTTCTTATCTGAATTCGCTTTATAAAGATTCGTCGGAATGGAATTTGCGTCGAGCCAAATTGAGAACTGAAGTGCGCGAATTGTTGAAAATTGACGAAGCGCTGGCAAAACGAGTTTCACTAAAACCAATTTTATCGAAAATACGTAAATACAATGGTTATACGGTGCAGAATTTTGCCATCGAAACATTGCCGGGATTGTATGTGAATGGATCAATTTATACACCAACCGCAAAGGGTAGACACCCGCTTATTCTTTGTCCAAACGGGCACTGGACAGGTGGAAGATACAACAGCGACGAGCAGACAAGATTTGGAACTTTGGCGCGGATGGGTGCAGTTTGCGTAAGTTACGATTTGTTTGGTTGGGGTGAATCGGCTTTGCAGGTAACAGGCACAGCTCACAGAACTTCTGTGGCGCACATTATTCAGATATTGAACGGAATTACCATTCTCGATTATATGCTTACCCGTAAGGATATTGATACAAAACGTATTGGATCAAATGGCGGATCGGGCGGAGGTTCACAAGTGGTATTGCTTTCGGTTCTTGATTCTCGTTTTGCAGCAGTTTGTCCCACGGTAAACCTGGCTTCGCACTTCGATGGCGGCTGTCCGTGCGAAAGCGGAATGCCAATTCAATTAGCAGGTGGAGGCACTTGCAACGCCGAATTGATGGCGACTTTTGCGCCTAAACCAGTTTGTGTGATTTCCGATGGGAAAGACTGGACTGCTTCGGTGCCGGAATTGGAATTTCCGTATTTGCAAAGGATTTATGGTTTTTATGATGCTGCCGATAAAGTTACAAATATTCATTTGCAGAACGAAGGGCATGATTTCGGTGTGAACAAACGAAAGGCGGTTTACGATTTTTTTGCCGGAGTTTTCGCACTTGACACTAAAATGATTGACGAAAGCAAAGTAACCATCGAGCCGGAAAAAGCCATGTGCAGTTTTGGCGATAATGGCGAAAAGATGCCCGCAAATGCCATTCGTGAATTCAAACAAGTAGAAAGAATGTTCGATAAAAAAGCCGATGTAAAAATCAATTCGGATATTGAGTTGGAAAAGCGTGCACGCAGTTTTGTGGATTCGCTGAAACTGAATGATAAGGAAAAAGCCGAAAGAGTTTATAACGTAATTCGTACACACATGCGTGCCGTGCGCGACTGGCATAATGAGCATCCTTATACTACGGTTCCGGCAGGAATAAATCCGCGTACGGGCGAAAAACTTACCGATGTGCATCGGGATGTAATTGCCTGCTCGGCAAAACCAAAATCGGTGCACGACGATTTAATGAATGGTTTGCGAAAAGATTTAACCGAAGAACAAGTGGAGACGATTCTGGATTTGTACACCATTGGCAAATTTCAGTTTACGCTGAAAGGATTTAAAGCCATTGTGCCCGATATGACTGAAAAGGAAGAGGCTTATGTGGTTCAGCAATTGCGACTTGCCCGCGAGCAGGCTGTGGATTACAAAACAATGAAAGGGGAAATTTCAGCAATTTTTGAAATTTACAAGGATAATATTGAGCGCTATTTCAACGAAAATGGGCGTAACTGGCGACAACTGTACAAGGCATATACCGATAAACTGAAAGAAGAAAAAGAAGCAAAAAAGAAATTAGAAGAGGGGAAATAATGTTCTTTAAATTTTTAGTCCTCTTTATTCGGTCTATCTTTAACGGAAAGCTTTTTTATTTCCTTTGTTCTAAAGATATTAAAAATTCATCCGATGTCATTACATAAATTTTTGATTCTTTGAAATCTCTTAAATCTCTTGTTATTATTACATCTTGCTAATTTTCAATAGCTGTGTAATATTGTAATCCATCATCAAAATCTTTAAATTTATTATCATTTAAGGCTAAATCAATTATTTTGTCATTTAGCGGCAATACCTTTGTTAAAATGCGAAATCGTCTTAAAATCTCACATGTTTCCTGAATTGATTTTAGTCTTGACAATATATAATTTGTATTTGCGAATGACAGCGCACTTATCGACAAAACTATTTTTTGTTTGTCGGCGAAGGAAAATAATTGCGCAGCGCTTTTGTAAAATGGTTCTCTTTGAGCAAACAAATCAATAACGATATTTGTATCTATCAACAATTTAATCATTTGTATTTTTCAATTAAATAGTCTGTGTAGATTTCTCTTGAGTTAAAATCATTTTCCAAGTTAATTACACCGCTTAAACTTTTAACTAAAGGAGTAATTTCTATCTCCGTTTCTTTATTAACATTTAATGATGAAAGATACGATTCTATCAATCGTGAAAGACTTATATTGTGTGATTTAGCATATTCTTTTGCCTTTTCAATCACATTTTTATTTACATTCAATGTTAGCTTTGCATCCTTAAAATTAATATCTTACGTGCAAATATTAATTATTATTACGTATTATCAAAATTTTACGTGTAGTTATGTCAACTTTTAACGTAAATTTTTAATATGTCTGTTAGCTCCAAGCTTTAATATGAGAATTTTACTTAAATTCAAAATCTAATTTATATTCAATAGAGATGATTGGTTTTTTAACTTCCAAAAACTCCTTTTTATTTCCAAAATCCGGAATTACATTTTTATCAAGATAACTCAGGTAGGGTGCATCTTTTGCCATTGGAATGAAATGAAAATACATTTCATGCATTTTTAATGCATCGGCATATCGTTTTAGGCCAATCGTCCATGGTTTACTTGTGTATAAATCATCGGTTTGCAATTCGCCATTCATCATACACAATGCACGGTCGCCGCGGTAATCGAAGGTAATGAATACATCGTTAATTTTTGTCCAGTCAATATCGGGAGCTTTCAAAACAAAATGCCTGTCATCGGTTTGTATCAGTTCAAAATCGGGCTTTACCTCATTTAAAACAATTTTCCAGGCGCTCATACTTTTATGTAAAGCGCTAACTTTTAAAGCTATGCCTGTTGAAATATTTATTTTTCCTGTAGTGGGATAAACATTTAATTCTACCGAATCATGCCGGGTAGTAATCAAAGTAAGTTTGGTATTATCTTCTAAAACCAAAGCATTGCTTATAACTAAAAATTTATTTTTATCACCGAGAATATATGCATTTTGTGCAACTTCAAAGGGCAATATCAGAAAATTTCGACCATTTACTTGCATTTCACAAATTTCATTCTGCCTGAAAGTTACGATTGTATTATCACCGGAAATTCTTGTTCGAAAACCTTTTCCTGACACTTTCAATTTACCTTTTAATACCATTTCAGGAAAAATTCCATCGATTGAAATAAACACATTGAATAATTTTCCGTTGTTTTGAAATCTGCAAAAAGGCTGCACGGTTGCCTGACGAACATTTACACCATCGTAAACCATATTTATCGGAAAAATTGCTGAACTCCCCGCATTTAACCTAAAAGTTCCTTCAGCAGGAAATTTTACATTCCCCGATTTTGTTTTGATATCGATTTTCAATCCATCCAAAGTTTTTGCTTCCAAATGATCCTGATAATTGTGCATAAAAAGGTAGCCTTTTTCACCATCACTTCTCACGGCAAAACGCAATGTATTCAAATTATTGGCTTTTATGGTATCGAAACCTTCGGGTAAAACCGGATAAAGCGGCGCTAAATCGTGTCCAAAATCCCGCAGGAAGTAATTAATGAATTTCAGACCGTAAAAACCACTGCTTGTTCTGCCAAATTCGCCTATAGGCGCCTGATAATCGTACGATTTGTGATTTAATCCCCAGCCTTCGGACAAAAAGAAATTCCCAATGGAAGGAGTTGTTCCGCCATGATACATGTAATATCCGAGTCCGTTTGTGCCACTGCCAACTGTGCGCACCATCATAGGCAAAAAACTTTCGCCCGGCACGCGCGGACGGCGCGAATATGTTACTGCCATGCCTGTTCCTAACTCAGCAGCCATCGAGGGATATAAATCTACATCGTAACTTACGGGCGAATAATCGGGATTCTTGTGAATATTTTTATAAAGATAAAAGGGTGAAGCACTGTTACTTGCCGACCAAAACGGATAAGCATAACCAGCCATTACAGGAATGCTTCCTTTCTCAACTATTGTAGCGCGCCCCCAGCCTGTTGCGGTGTAAATTGGTGTAATTAATCCGGCTTTAATTGCAAGTTCTTTCAGCGTTTTAATATGGTCGCGACCCACGTTTGCAAATTCGTTGCCTTCAGTATTTATACCTACACCATCCTGCGTAATTTTCACATCCCGTCGTCCAACGGTTCTTTCGCGAGGAGCATCCATATAACCAAAACCCCATGGCGCAGCCGAATGTTGATATTCATTTTCAATTTGAGTGCCGATAATCGGCCCGCCATCTTTAAACATAAGACCTTTCAATTGTTTTCCAATTTCCTGAAAAAACCTGTTGACGTAAAACAGGTAAGCCGGATCGTTGGTACGCACTTCAATGGGGCGTCCGTAAAGCCAGTCGGGGAATCCGCCGTTACGTATTTCGCCATGTGTAAACGGGCCAACGCGTATGATAACTTCCAAACCGTTTTTGCCACAAAGTTCAACAAATCGTCGCAAATTTAAATCATCGGTCCAGCTGAATTGCCCTTCTTTAAATTCATGCAAATTCCAGAATATATAGGTTGCAACAACATTTATGCCTCCAGCCTTTATTTTTTTTATCTGCTCATCCCAATATTTATTCGGATATCGGCTATAGTGAAATTCACCGATAACAGGGATGAAAGGTTTCCCGTTTCGTTCGATATAGAAACTGTTAACGCTAATTGAATCGCCATCAGGATTGCTGCCTCCCAAATCGAGATGACCGCGGATAATTTTTTGCTCAGAATTACTGACATCAATTTTGTAAGTTGTTTGGGAATGTAATAAAAACGATGTTATTACAGCTAACGATAGTAAAATTTGTTTCTTCATATTTATTTCAGTATATATTAAAAGCGTAAAGAAATACCAAAACTCTCAGTATTTTTCAAGAGAGATTTGTGTAATTCATCAAGTAGTATTGATCTGAGATTTTTAATTCATACACTGCTTGGCATAATTATTAATCCCAATTTTTTTCCTGATAAAAACAATCAGTCCGGTTATAAGTAATAGGAACAAAATAATGTCGCATTTTAATTTAATTTCAAATACCACAGATTTATAATTGATGCTCTTTTGAACGTCTTTTGTACTCTCATTCGGTTGTTTAGCCCGCTAAACGCCCTCATTCAAGTCCAAAATCCATTTCAAAATAGCTATCAAAAATCACGACATTATTTTCTACCTATTACTTAAATCTGTTTTAAAGTGGATTTATATAAATCTTCAGGTTATGTGGCGAATTTGCCTTCAGCTAATAGGCATATTGCATAAAGTTAAATGCGGGTTTGTATTGCCATCGTTTACAATGAATGATTTTATTTGTTCTGATGTGCAATGCTGTAATATTTTGAAGTTTAGTTATATAAGATATTTTGTCCTTCAAAGATAATATTTTTTTTGATTACATAATTGGTGTAATCTATATGATAAGGAATAAAAACAGAAAAATATGATTTTTAGTTTGAGTTTACATTAAAATAAGACCTTAAATATTTGTGAATCAAATAGTATGAAAAGATATTTTAATATTAGTAACTTTCAAATTCAGGATAAAGCATCAATCAACACAATTATTTTCAATTTGAATAATACGAATTCAATAAAACCGGTTTTTCATTATTATAATGTATATTTGTGCATGTAACTTTTTTATTAAATCAGTTATCAATTTACAACACACCTCATTCTGATAATATGCACATGAAAAATTGCAAATTCACCTTTTTGATAACAATTACTTTACTTTCGGTTAAAGTTTTTCCCGCCAATGATATTTTTTTCTCGAAAATCGGTATTGAGCAGGGATTGTCGCAACTTTCAGTTATGACCATTTATCAGGACGAACTGGGGGCTCTGTGGTTTGGAACCCGCGAAGGTGTAAACCACTACAACGGTAATTCTATGGAGGTTTTCCGTCCGCAACCCAATGACAGTAACTCACTGAACGGAAGCCTGATTAAGAAAATCACCGGGAACAAAAACGGACTGATATATATACATTCGCAAAACGGATTAAATATGTTTGATCTGCGAAGCCGTAAAATGCAGTGTATTCAGAACGCGCAAATTGATGCCATTGCGCATGGTGTAAGTAAGCTGTGGCTGGCCGAAAAGAACCGCATTTTTTCGTACAAACCGCAAAATAAAGAATTTTATACTGAACTTCCGGATAAAAAAGCACAAATCAGAGTTTTACTTGAAACATCCGACCAAAGACTTATAGTAGGAACATTGTCTTCAGGACTTTATATAATTGACCAAAATAGAAAAGTACGAAAGGTTTTGAGCAATATAAGTCAGGTTTCGTCGGTTTTTGAAGATAGTAAAAATAATATCTGGGCAGGAACCTGGTACGATGGTCTTTTTAAAATTGAACGCAGCGGGAATATTGTGCAATACCTTCCCGGTAAAACCGACTTCCGCATCTCGTCGGAGTTTGTACGGGCTATTTGCGAAGATTCCAACGGCTTTATCTGGGTGGGAACCAAAAAAGGCCTCGACCGCCTCAACCCCGAATCGGGAAATCTGAAACATTACGACTCCGACGAATATAACAACCGCAGCCTTTCCAACGAATCGGTTTGGGCACTTCTGCGCGACAGTCAGGGCAGTATATGGGTGGGCACTTATTTCGGTGGCGTAAACTTTTTCAATCCGGACATCGATTTCTACAGTTTTCACGATCTGCGTTCGGGTGAACTCCGCAACAAACCCTTTCCCATTATCAGCGAAATTGTGGAGGACAATCAGCAGCAGCTTTACCTCTGTACCGAAGGCAACGGACTTATTCATTACAACCCCGCCACACGCACCTACAAAACCATTTCGCATATTCCGGGAAATCCCCACACGCTCACCGGCGACAACATTAAAACCTGCTATTTCGACAGAGCAAACAACGAACTCTGGCTCGGAATGCACCTTGGTGGAATCAGCAAACTGAATATCCGAAGCGGAAAAATCACGCAGTTCCGCCACCTGAAGCCCGAGTGGGAACAATCAGACATTGTGCGCGCCATTGTACCTTACGAAGGAAATTTACTGATAGCCACCTACAACGGACTATTTCTACTGAATAAATCCACCGGGCAGATTTCACTTTTCTCAGAACAGCTGCATAAAAAAGTGAGCTACTTTGTCGATCTGAAAATTGACGGTCAGGGTAATTTCTGGATAGCCAGCAGAGGACTTTACCGCTACAATCCGAAAACGGGGAAAACAGACAGCTGGTTTTTCAGCATGGGCGACAGCACCAGCCTGAGCAACAACAACACAATGAAAATCCTGATCGACTCAAAGCAACGAATATGGATTGCCACGAACGGAGGCGGCGTAAATCTTTACAAACCTGAGACTAACAGCTTTGTAAGATACAGCAGCGCCAACAGCGGACTGAAAAACGATTATATCAGCAATCTGGCCGAGTCGCGTTACGGATATTTGCTTATTACAACCACACAGGGCTTTTCGATGCTCGATGCTGAGAATAATAAAATTTCGAACTACGGTCCCGAAAACGGATTTCCGCTAAACTCACTTTTCAACGGAGGCACGCATCTCACCGCCAAAGGCGAGATATTTATAGCCGGCATGAATGGCATGGTGTCGTTCAACGAAGAAAACCTTTCGAGTCCGCGTAGATCCTTCAACCTGAATCTGACTTCGCTGTGGATCAACAACAAGGCTGTGGAACCCGGCGACGATACTGATGTACTCGATATTTCGCTGCCTTTTACCGAAAGTATAAAGCTCAATCACCGTCAGACCATGATTACCATTGAGTTTGCTTCCAACAACTATATTGCAGCCAATCAGCCGGTGTATCGCTATCGCCTGGAGGGTTTTTCGGATGTATGGACCGATTTGCCGCAGGGCATCAACAAGCTGAATTTCATGAATCTGAACGAAGGCAAATACCGCTTGCTGGTGGAAGCATTTTCGCCCAACGACGGAGAAGTGATTGCCCGCACAGGATTGGGCATCACGGTTTATCCGCCATTTTACAGAGCCTGGTATGCCTATCTGTTCTATGTTTTGCTGATTGTTTTGGCTTCGTGGAGACTTTCGGTTTTCAGTCGTTCGAAGCTGCTTTTGAAAACCTCGCTCGAATACGAGAAAAAGGAAAAAGCCCATCTCGAAGAAGTCAATCAGTCGAAACTACGCTTTTTCACCAATATTTCGCATGAGTTCCGTACACCACTTACGCTTATCAAAGGGCAGGTGGATATGCTGCTGCAAATGCACAACATTCAGCCATCGGTTTACAACCGCATTCTGAACATCAAGCGCAACACCCTTACCATGCAAAATCTGATCAATGAATTGCTCGAGTTCAGAAAAACCGAACAGGGACATTTACAAATAAGGGTAAGCGAACATGATTTTGTGAAATTTATTTATGAAGTATATCTGTCGTTTAATGAATATGCAGCTTACAGAGCCATTAAGTTTGACTTCGACTGTAAAGAGGAAAAAATCCCGCTGTGGTTCGATGCCTCGCAAATGCAGAAAGTATTTTACAATCTGGTTTCGAATGCATTTAAATACACTCCGAAAGATGGCACCATTGGCATTTCGGTGACCGAACAGGCCGACCGTGTGGAAGTAAAAATCACCGATAGCGGAGTAGGTATTTCAGCAGAGGCTATTGAGAAAATCTTCGACCGTTTCTATCAGGCCGAAAACGGATTGCAAATCAGCAATATGGCTCCCGGCACTGGCATTGGACTGGCACTTACCAAAAGTATTCTGGAAACACACAAAGCCGAAATTCATGTGGAAAGTCAGCCACAGGTAGGTAGTATTTTTACAGTGACACTGAAAAAAGGATCCGCACATTTCAGCGACGAACAGAAAGTGACGCAAACCGCCGAAAACGAAGCATATCTGCAGCAGGTAAACGAAATAGACGATGAATTTATGCAGGAAGTGAAAAGCACACAACTGCAAAACAACGAGCCTGTGTTTTCGATGCTTATTGTGGAGGACAACGACGAACTGCGCGAAATGCTCAAAAGTATTTTTGAGCCCATCTACAAAATATATACGGCAGTCAACGGTGCCGAAGGACTGGAAATGACCATCGCACATCAACCCGACATTGTGCTAAGCGACCTGATGATGCCCGAAATGTCGGGCAGCGAAATGTGCTCGAAAATCAAAAATAATTTCCAGGTGTGCCATATTCCTGTCGTTTTGCTTACTGCACAAACAGCTGTGGAATATAATATTGAAGGTCTGCGCCTCGGTGCCGACGACTATATCACCAAACCCTTCAATGTAAAAACCTTGATTACACGTTGTAACAATCTGGTAAACAATCGCAGGATACTTCAGGACAAGTTCACAAAACAAACAGGTTTCAGTCCGCGACTGATAGCCACCAATAAAATGGATCTGGAGTTTCTGGAAAGAGCACAGCAAATTGTGGAGCAACACCTCGACGACAGCGAATTCGATGTTCCTGCTTTCTCACGAGAAATAGCTTTGGGACGCACCAAACTATTCACAAAACTGAAAGGCATCACCGGACAAACGCCCAATGAATTTATACAGAATGTACGTCTGAAAAAAGCGGCTTCGCTCCTCAGCAACAATCCTGAATATAACATTTCCGACATCACCTATATGCTGGGATTCAGTTCGCCCAAGTATTTTGCAAAATGCTTTAAAGAGCAATTCGGTGTTTCACCCTCGGCATATCGTAAAGGCGACGACAGCAACGGAGAAGAGGAAGAAGAAGATTGATTGAATGGATTATTTTTATTAGGTGCATAATTAGAAACAAATTAGTTTTTTATTGGAATTTGAGAAGAAATACACAATCCAAATTTTAAAGATAACAAATTCAATACTAAGCGAATGTATTATATCTACACTTATAAAATCAAACAAAAAATTAAAATCCTATCTAATATTATTTGTTTATTTTGCAAGGTTTAGGTTCGACAATGCGTATAATGGGATAACTTTTTATTCAGGGATAGCCTGAAAAAAGTTCAACAATATAGCAGATTTTGCATAGATAGTCGAGAAAAAGCCGATTATCTATGCAAAATCTGCTATATTCACACAAAATACACTACATTTGTACGATATTTACTACGAGTCAAAATGAAGGAACTAACGAAATTAGGTATAATACCGATTGATTTTAATGTATTGGCAACTGCGTTGAAGGGATACCAATCGCCAAAAGATAAAATTTCCCTTTTGGAGAATAATGGCAGTATTATTCGTTTAAAAAAGGGACTCTATGTAGTATCTTCTGAGACAAGCCAACAAACGCTTTCGCGTGAACTTGTAGCCAATCATCTTTATGGTCCATCCTATATATCACTCGAAAGTGCTCTGTCTTTCTATGGACTTATTCCGGAGAGAGTGTACACGGTTCGCTCTGTAACGAACAAACGAGCTAAACGTTTTTCAACACCGCTTGGAAATTTTGAGTATTTAACGATTCCGAATGATTATTACTCTATTGGTATCAAACAAGAGATTGTGAATAATGAATATGCATACCTTATAGCTTCGCCGGAAAAAGCGATTTGTGATATAATATTGTGTACCAAAAATTTAAGGATACAATCAATGAAGGCTATGCAGGTTTTTCTCGAAGAAGATTTAAGAATAAATCTATCGGTAGTAAAAACATATAACACGGACATTATCAGGAATTGTATTGAAACAGGAATAAAGAAAACCGAACTTACGCAACTTTTAAAACTGTTGGAACAATGAGTAATATTTTTGACCAAATGTTGAGTCGATATAAGATTCAAACAAAGGATGATTACACAAATGCTTTACACGAAGTAATGCAGCAAATAGCACTGGCAGGTTTGTACAGAGGAGGCTTTTTCAATAAGGCTGCATTTTACGGAGGCTCTTGTCTTCGCATTTTCCACCAATTGCAGCGATTTTCAGAAGATATGGATTTTTCTCTGTTACAGCCCGATGTACATTTTGAATTAGACAATTACTTTGAGCCGATCACTGCTGAATTTAAGGCTTTGGGTAGAGAAGTCGTGATAAATAAAAAAGAAAAGAAGAAGCAAACGAATGTTGAGTCCGCTTTTTTGAAAGAAGATACGGCCATTTATAATTTGCAATTCAGAACAGAGCAAACTGTAAAAATAAAAATAGAAGTTGATGTGAATCCCCCAACAGGATTTAACTGTGAGCACAAATTGCTGTTATTACCTTTTTCGTTTATGACACGTTGTTATTCATTACCAGACCTATATGCGGGTAAAATGCATGCACTTTTGTTTCGTAACTGGAAAGCAAGGGTAAAAGGGCGTGATTGGTATGATTTTGAATGGTATGTACGGAACAATATCCCATTGAATTTCAATCATTTTTGCGAACGCACACATCAATTCGGGTCTCTTGAAGACACCGAACTAACAAAAGATTTCTTTAAACAATTGCTTAAAGAAAAAATTGCAAAAACGAGCATTGAAATGGTTAAAAGTGATGTACGGCCTTTTATTCGTAATCATAACGATATGGAAATATGGTCAGCTGAATATTTCTCTCAACTGGTAGATATGATAAGGTTTGAATAAACTGTTTTACTACGAAACTTATCCATTGACTCAATGGCAGAACAAACTGAAATCACCTGGAACCGAATAATAAGTGACCGAAATAATATAATGTGGTAATATAGAAAAGCCCGTGTTTTTTAATAATCAAAGGCTATCAGTACATTAAATTTTCCGGGCGAACAATTTTATACTATTTTTCGTCATTTAGTGCCTCCGGTCATAATACGAAAGGCTGTAATTTTATCTCATAAATAATTTTAAGTAAAAACCATTATGAGAAAATCAGTTTTCATTCTCTTCTTTGCTATTGTATTTTTGCAAACAGGCATGGCTGCAGAGCGCAATCTGCTTGCCGGAAACTATAACCCCGAAACCATTTCGGAAGTGCTTGTTCCCGATCAGAAATGGGTGCCTTACCCCGACTATAGCAATCGTGAAGCATGGGAAGCTCTTTTTGGCCGCAACCGCGACAATATTATTAAACGTGGCGAACGACAACTCAACTATCAGTGGCAGGTGATACGCGCTACCGACTTCCTCGAATACGAGCGTAGCGGTAACCGTAATATCATGCAAAACCCAAACTCCGATAACAACAATGCACTTTCGGATCTTGTAATGGCCGAACTGGCTGAAGGAAAAGGCCGCTTTATGGACCAGATTATCAACGGTGTGTTTTACAATTGCGAACGGACTTCGTGGGTACTCTCGGCTCACCTCACAGCTCAGAAATCGGGTCGTACGCTACCCGAAGCTGCCGAGCAGGTGATCGACCTTGGCTCGGGCGAAACAGGTGCTTTTCTGGCCTGGACTTACCATTTCTTTCACAAGGAATTCGACAAAGTAAATCCCGAAATATCGAAACGCCTTCGTACCGAAATATACAATAAAATCATTGTACCTTACCGCGAAAACGACCGCTTTTGGTGGATGGCATTTCACCCGCGCCCCGATGGAATTGTAAATAACTGGAATCCCTGGACCAACTTCAACGCCCTGCAATGCATAGTATTGCTCGAGTCCGATCCGGCACAAACCACCAAAGACATTTACCGTTCCATGCTATCGGTGGATAAATTTATCAATTATGTAAACGAAGACGGAGCCTGTGAGGAAGGACCATCCTACTGGGGACATGCAGCCGGAAAACTATACGACTACCTGCAACTGCTTTCGATGGTAAGCAATGGAAAAATCAATCTTTTTGGCCATAAAATGATCAGAGACATGGGCGAATATATTTCGCGCTCCTATGTAGGCAACGACTGGGTGGTGAACTTTGCCGATGCTTCAGCACGCTTCTCGTCGGATGCGCCGCTTATTTATCGTTATGGAAAAGCCATTGGCAGCAAAGAAATGAAACAGTTTGCGGCACTGCTTATTCAGAAAAAAGAATTCAGCATTGGCTCGGGAACCGACATTTTCAGAATGCTCGAAAGTCTGACCAATGATACTGAACTCCGCAGCGAAAAAGCCCTGCACAGCACTCCCGATGTAACCGTTTATCCCGGCACGCAATTTTATTATTTCAAAAATAAAACGGGCTTCTTTATGGCAGCCAAGGGCGGATACAATGCCGAAAGCCACAACCATAACGATGCCGGCACATTCTCGCTGTGGTACAAAAACACACCTGTATTTATCGATGCCGGCGTGGGTACTTACACCCGTCAGACATTCGGACCGGAGCGCTACAGTATCTGGACCATGCGCAGCAAATATCACAATCTGCCCACCATCAACGGTGTGGAACAGAATTTCGGGAAAGAATTTAAAGCTACTGACCTAAAAGTAAATGCGACCAAAAAGCAAGTCTCGATGAATATTGCCACTGCTTATCCGGCCGAAGCAAAAGCCCTAAACTGGACAAGAAGCTATCAGTTGAATGAAAAAGCATTGATAATAAACGACAGGTTCACATTGAAAAATATTGAAAAAGCGAACGAAATACACTTTATGCTGCACTCAAAACCCGAAATACAGAAAAACAAAATTGTGGTAGCAGTAAATGGTGCGAAAATGCAAATGACCTTCGACAGCAACACTTTTGAAACCAGCGTTGAAAGCATTGCACTTGACGATGTACGTCTGTCCCGCGTATGGGGTGACGAAATTTTCAGGCTTACATTACGTGATAAAAAAATCCGCCAGAGTGGTAATTATAAATTTATTATTTCACAACACAAATAACACTACCATAATAACAAAAACACAAACCACACTCTTCTTCCGATTCTTATCCCCCCTTCAGGGGGTTAGGGGGCAAGGTTGGATTAGGGGTAATATTCATTTTTTCCATATGAACAAACACATTGTACTTGCATCGGTTTCAGCAATGGCACTAAGCGTTTTTGCCAAAGCACCTGAAAAACAGCCCAACATCATTCTGATTATTGCCGACGACCTTGGTTACGGCGACCTGAGCGCCTATGGTTCGAAAACCATAAGCACTCCAAACATTGACAAATTAGCAAACAATGGAGTGCGTTTCACCAACGGTTATGCCACCTCGGCTACATCCACACCCAGTCGTTATGGTATGTTTACAGGCATGTATCCCTGGCGCAATCCTGATGCACAGATTCTTCCGGGCGATGC
>CAZDSY010000068.1:0-16085 GCA_964508285.1 uncultured Paludibacter sp. | reverse complement strand
TAAATCGTGATGCTCGATTTTACGCTACAATTGCCTACAATGGATGCTACTATCCACTCGAGGGGAATACAACCAAAAGAGTTTGGATGTTTAACTTTAAAAGAAAAAACAATACTACCTATTATGGTGAAAATACAACAGTGGATAAAACCACCACTACTGGTTTTATGAACCGCAAAATGGTAAATCCATCGCTTAATCGAACTGATTTTGGAAAATCATCAACCGACTGGGTAGAAATAAGATATGCTGAAGTGCTCCTTAACCTTGCCGAATGCGCTTTTGAATACGAAGGAAATAACTCAGCAGTAGGTATTGATTGTATAAAACAAATCAGGGAAAGAGCAGGCATAGATGCCGGTAATGATGGCAGTTACGGATTTAACGGAAATATTGCGGCCGGCTTCACTCCTATAGAAATAGTTATGAACGAACGCCGTGTTGAATTTGCATTTGAAGGGAAACGGTTTTATGATCTTCGTCGCCGGAATATGTTTACCGATGATTTGGGAGCAAAAATATTCAAGCTGAATGGCTGGAAAAAAGGCGGATCAGGTTTAAACTTTACGGCAATAAATGTAGCGCGCGATTCAATAATGCTTATGACACAAAGTGCCCGCGACACAATTCCACTTGCCAATGTTTATAAATATTTCAATGCAAACCCTGTTACGGTAGCCCCTGCCGAACAAAAGATTAATTATGTTGCTATAACTACATCCGACGAATTGAAAAATACTGCTACCGGTAATTTTAATTTCTTCGACATACCATCAACTGTTATTGCTCGTAGTCCGGCAGTACTACAAAACTTCGGATGGCAAAATGGGGCATTTAACCCCTTTGAATAATGAAATATTAAATCAGAGGTTAAAAACCATTGTTAAAAGCCTTTGATTTAAACAAATGAACATTTATTTAGTTTATAATAATGAAACAAATCCTTCTGTTTATAGCAATTATTTTCTGGCAGGTTTCGTATGCTGTTTCTCCGTTTAACTGCGTTGTTTCAGCAAATGGGGATGGAGATTTTGCAACTATTCAGCAGGCAGTTAATGCTTGTCCCGATAATATAAGAAGTTATATTTTCGTAAAAAATGGCACTTATTACGGACAAACAACAATCGGAACAAAAACAGTTGCATCCTCAAAATTAATATCATTGATTGGTGAAAGTCGCGATGGAGTGATTCTGACTTATGATAAATCCATTCCTGCAGTAGCCACTTTTGAAGAAACCTGTACTTTTCAGGTGTATGCAAAAAACTTCTATGCTGAAAATATAACCTTTGTAAACTCTGCCGGAAATACCGGACAGGCATTGGCTTTATACACTGCCGGCGACCAGGCCATACTGAAAAATTGCTCCCTGATTGGCTATCAGGATACCTATCGTTCGAAAAAAGGAACTCGTGCTTATCTGTTGAATTGCTGGGTAGAAGGCGCTGTGGATTTTATTTATGCCGGAGGAACATTGATTTTTGATGATTGCACCATAAATTGTATCCGTAGCGGGGGATTTATAGCTGCTCCCGAAGATGCTTATGCCACAGTTCCTAAAACTTCAACACAAGCTGGCATTTTTATCCGTTTGGGATTCATTTTCCGCAATTGTACTATACAAGGACCTTCAAGCGTTCCGGCAAATTCATTTTACCTCGGGCGTCCATGGGGCGATTATGCCGGTACAGCTTATCTCAACTGTAAAATGTCAAATCAGGTTCATTCTTCAGGCTGGGCAACGATGGGTTCGACAACCTATTTAACATCGTGCTTTGCCGAATATAACAGCACAGACTTGTACGGAAATCCCATTGATGTTACAAAACGAGTGAGCTGGAGTTATCAGTTACCGCAAGCCGATGTGGAAACGCATTTAACACCTGCTGCCATTTATGCTAAATCATTCACCTCAACTTTCGATCCTTTAGGCTTAAGCATATCACCTGATGCACCAACAGATATTAAAATTGTTGATGGAATAACTTTGCAATGGACTCCTGTAAGCGGTGCAAGCATGTATATGATTTATTGTAACAATCGGTTTATTGGAATATCTTTAACTCCTGAATACGATGTAAGTGGTTTATCGGGTACTTTTCAGCTAAGGGCATTGAGCAATCTAGGGGTTTTAAGTAATTTTTCATCACCTGTTACAGAAGTCCCGGATTTACGTCTTATGAACATTCCATTCACTGTAACAAATGGAGTTTTAATGTTGAATTTTGAAATTTCCGAAGTTGAAATATTTGATTCATCAGGGAGAAAACTTGAATTTAGTAGTAAATCGTTTCAAGTAGATTTAAAAAAATACTCAAATTCAGTTTTAATAATCAGAATAACAGATAATACCGGAGAAGTAAATCAATATAAATTAAAAATTTAATCCTGTCAAAATCACCCAATAAATATGTCAATTTTGAGAATTAATTTTCAATTTTGAGAATTAATTTTGTAGTTGTAACGATTAAAAAATCATTTTATCATGAAAATAAAGATATTGTTTTTAGGAAATTTCCTGATTTTTTCTGCATTTATTTATGCGCAACAACTCACTCCTGCTTTCCCAACAGCCGAAGGCTATGGAAAATATGCTAAAGGTGGGCGTGGAGGGCAAGTAGTTTTTGTAACAAATCTTGATGATTATATTGCATACAATAACATGGAACCTGAAATTCCCGGAAGTTTTCGCTGGGCTTTGAAACAATATCCAGAACAACCTTTGACTGTAATTTTCAGAGTTTCAGGAACAATAAAACTGAAACCATATATTGTAAGTGGGAAGAATCAAAATGACATTCGCAGTTCACGCGCAAACCTGACAATTGCCGGACAAACTGCACCCGGCGAAGGAATTACCATCCGCAATTCGAAAGTAAATCTCGGTGGTTCGGTTGACTTAATTGTAAGAAATGTGCGTTTCAGGATTGGCGAAAACGCTGCAGACAGTACGTTTATTCCTGGTGGATCGTTGGGTTGCGAAAACGCCACAAGAGTTATTTTCGACCATTGCGTTTTTGGTTGGTCGGGCGAAGAAAATATCACAATGTACGACAACACTTTTACAACTGTGCAATGGTCGGTTATGCACGAAGGTTTGTACGATGATGGACACGGGAAAGGAAACAGAAGTTACGGTGGACAATGTGGTGGTTCAAGTGCAACCTGGCATCACAATCTTTTCGCTCATAATTATTCACGTTCGCCTCGCTTAAATGGTGCTCGAACCGACAATGAAGTTAGGGTTTTTATTGAATTTATTAACAATGTAAATTACAATTGGGGGCGCCAAGGGGCCCCCTATGGAGGAGAACTTTATGCGGGTACAACACGTTCGCACACAGCAAATTTTGTAGGAAATTACTATAAACCCGGACCTGGAACTGATGCATCGCGTATATTTTTCAGTGTAGGTACATTAATTGCTGGTGCAAATACCCCAAGATGGCATGTGAATGGGAATATTATGGAGGGAAATGCTTCGTATAATGCTGATAACTGGAAAGGTTTCAGTGTAGATTATGCAGCAACAGGTTTAACTCAGAATCATATTAAATCGGATACTTTGTTGATGCCTCCTCTTGCAAATGTTTATATGGGGAAATGGATAGGCTACGAACCTTATAAAATAAAAATTCAAACAGCTGAAGAAGCGTACAATTCGGTTCTTCAGAAAGTTGGAACAATTAATCGCGACTCTGTTGAACGACGTATTATTCGCGAAGTTAAAACCGGAACTTCCATCTTTAAAGCATCGCAGGGTAAATGGGGTATTATTGATAAATCGTACAATGCTGAAGGCTACTTAGAATACCCCGCAGCAAAGGCTCCGGCTGATAATGATAATGATGGAATGGCTGACGAATGGGAATTAGCAAATGGTCTTGACCCAACAAATCCTAACGACCGAAATCTGACAACCCGAGAAGGTTATACTGCTTTAGAAGTTTATCTGAATAGTTTAATGGGTGAGTTTATCGAACATAATTTTCTGTCATCGGTTGAAGTTAAAAACTTCATCGAAGCCTCAATTGTTCCATCTATGACTAGGAATCGATTTACAATAATCTCTGATGAAAATCTGGAAACTGCTCACATTTACGATATAATGGGGAAAATTGCTAAAATAGTCAATCTTTCATCAGAGAATATTGTTGACATTACTGAACTAAACAACGGTTTATACATAGTAGAATTATCGGGCAATAATAAAAAAAGTAACCCAATTAAAGTTATTAAAATATAGGCATTAGTTTTTTTGATTACACTCTTCTATCTTGTTCGTCATATCAACATAAAACATAATAATCAACAAATAAATTTATAATCATGAAAAAATTTACTTTCCTAACATTGTTTTTTGCAATTGCCATTGCTGCAAATTTCACACAAGCGCAATGTTTATATTACGAGTACGACTTTGCTACAAAAGCCTATCTTTCTGTATCCGAAGTTCCTAAATGGACAAATTCAGCATGGTACAAAATCATGGATATTGATTTCGAAAAAATTACTGATCCTACATTACCTCAACACAATGGAGCTGATGGTAGAGCAACAACATCCAACTGGGGAACTGGTTTTTTTCAAACGCCTGTTTACACCCTTGATGAACAATTGAATAGCATACCAACAGGTTTAATGTGGCCGGTTAAGTATTATTTATGTGCCTTTGCACCAAATTTTATGGGCAGTGCCTACGAAAAAGTTGTAAATAACGGTATAAACCCCTCCTCCGGCACATTAGTAGAATGTTATGCCAACAACAACACCATTGCTCCGCAGGATATATGGAGCAAGAAAGGATTTATTGAATTAAGTCGTCAATCAGGTTCTACCTTTAGCAAACATGGTTACATTCAAATTGACAGTATTCCAGCCTGCGAACGCATTCAATGGTCGTTCTCTTCTACTGCATGGAAACGCGGGTTTAAAGCTGATATTAACTATCACGATGGCAAAGGCTGGATTCCATTGCGATGGATGCCAAGCGATCAGACCAATAGTTTATGCGGATTAGCCGAACGAGGTTATATGTACGAAGAAATGATTGGACTTGAATCAGATCCATCAGCTCTAATTTCGTTTAGAGTAAGAATATGGGATGGAGACAGTATTCATGCAAATCCGACTAAAACTGATGGAAGTAAATTTTCAGCCGTAAATACTCCACTTGCCCAAAAACAAGTAGTCAGAGTACATCAGATTAAAGTTTTTTCAGGCCTTGTGCCGGAAGTTGCTCCTATTGGTGGTGTTCCGGAATCGCTTTATATTGTATCCGGTGTAAAAAATATTGAATATAACGGTATTACAAGCAGACTGCAGAACAAAACAATCGTTATTTCTGAAACTATTCCTGCTGCTTTATACTCGTTGGAGGGCAAAGAAATATTTAAAGGTGTAACCGATAGAATTGATGTAAGCAATTACAATAAAGGTGTTTATATTTTAAAAACAACGAATTCGAGTGGATTAGCCAATTCAAAGAAAATAGTACTATATTAATTTCTATGATTAATTTGCAGAATTACCTGCAAAAAAATGAAATACAATGAATAAAACGTTGCTATTAATTACAGTTTTCTCTCTATTGCTGGGATGTAAAGATGAAAATGTAATAAAAAAAATTCCCGGCTCTACTTTATATGAAGAAATTCTTCCGGCAGGCAGAGTTGATACAACCCTTATACGTTTTATTTTCGAAAATGAGGGAAATAGTAAAATTACAGGAAAAGTAGCTTGTTCAAAAGATGTAATGAAGTCTTCTGGAGAGTTTTACAAATATAGCTATAAACCCTTGATGTATTATATGCAAAAATCGCCTACTTTATTCAATAAATCTGTAAATTATTATCAGGTCGATTCATTAACTTCCGATACTTTCAGAATTAAAATCACCTTTCCTGATTATACTGAGAATGGTGTAGCTAAAAAAGATACTTTAGTTTATAAAGCGTATAAAAAAAGATTGTCAACTTCACTTTAATGTCTTTCAAGAAAATTTCAAGAACCGGACTCTGCAATTTTTGTTGCTGAAGTCCGTTTTTAATATTATTTTTATTTAACTTTCGCACATATAATATGTTTTATATCATTTATTTACAAATATGAGTTGAATTTTATACTTGCTCTGAACTGTTCCCCTCTTAAAATTATTATTCCTTTTTCTTTCTCATTGAGGAGAAAGTGCCCAAGGGCGATAGAGGTGGAGAGGGGTTAGGGAGAGGTCTAAAGAACAAAATTTTATAAATGTCATTTTTGTATAACCATTTGTTAATAAGATTTTACACATTTAAAATCATTAGAATATCAATAAATTAGAAGTTTGCGAAAGTTGAGTTATTTTTATTTTAAAATAAACTTAGAATTTATTAGACTGGAATGTTAAAAGATTCATATAGTAATTTAAACTTCGAATGCGGCTGCGACGAAGCCGGACGTGGTTGTCTTGCCGGACCAGTGGTAGCTGCGGCAGTTATTTTACCTCCCGATTTTAAAAATGAATTGCTGAATGACTCCAAGCAACTTACCGAAAAACAGCGCGATGAACTTCGTCCGATTATTGAAAAAGAGGCTATAGTATGGGCTGTAGCTGAAGTTAATAATATAGAAATTGATGAAATCAACATATTAAATGCATCCATTCTTGCCATGCATCGAGCTATCGACAAGTTGAAAATCCGACCGGAATTCATTATTGTGGATGGCAATAAATTTAAACCTTACCAAGATATTCCATATAAAACTATTGTAAAGGGCGACAGCAAATATCTTTCGATTGCAGCAGCTTCGGTACTGGCAAAAACACACCGCGATGAGTTAATGAAACAACTTCATTTTGAATTTCCTATTTATGGTTGGAATGTAAATATGGCTTATCCTACAAAAAAACACAGGGATGCAATCAAGGAGTTTGGTACAACTCCGTATCATCGTATGAGTTATGACCTTACCGGCGAAAAGAAGAAGGCTTTATCAGAGAAGAAATTAAAACGGGTATCCAATCGCAAGGTGAAAAGCAAAATCGCCGTTATCGGGTTTTATGCGCCATTGTTCCCTGCGGGTACGTACGGGGTCGAACAGACGAACACCAACATCGAAACGAAAAATAAAGAATGAAAAGTCCAGGCGCAATCCGGCGCCATACGCAATTGCTAATTGTTTAAGAAATGTTGTAGGATCAAAAACACCGCCTTCTTGTTCTTTATAGTTCCTGATGGTCCAAATATTTCCAGCATCGAGAAAAGCAGCACCTTCGAGCACCCAAAACATTTTAGCGCGATATTCCATGCTCAGATCGAGTTTGACATCGCCTACCTGGTTATAATCCCGCCTTTTGGCATCAATTCGTTTATAAATTCCTGGGCCAAGCGTACTCTCACTCCATCCACGTACACTATTGGCGCCTCCGGCATAAAATCTTCGTTCATAAGGAATTACTTCAGCGTTGCCATAAGGAACGCCAACTCCTGCTCCGAGATGAAATACAAAACGGTTGCTTGCATCAATAATTTGGTGTCGGGTTGTGTTGTATTCGGCGCGAAAATATTGTGCATATCGGATATTGAAAATTCTGTAGGCACCGTCGGTTTTTGTATTGCCAAGTATATTGTTTATGCCATAGAGTAAATTTCCTGCAGACTCAATGCTATAACGCGATGTTGAGTAGTCGTGGAGTGGACGGGCAGCATTAAAACTTGTGTAAGAGCCAGAATAACCTATGCGAAGGATAAAGTGATCCTCATAGTTATATTTATTATACCTTCCTGTGTTCAGATATGTTTGTCGGAATTCTTCTGAAAACGATGGAAAATAAACATAACTAAGGTTAGCAAATTCGAAATTATGGACAAACTGTGTGCGTAACCACCGATATTTCAATCCGCCACCAAGATTGATAGTAGTAAACTCTCCCGGACGAAATTGATAGATATATGAGGAATTCAATTCAGTATTGGCGTGCAAATTTCTGCGCGTTTCAAAACCTATGAAAGGCATCATAAAAACCGGAAATCGTAACCCAACCTGAGCGCCCCATTCCTGCGCCAGTACATTGTTTTGCCATTCAAGAGCACTGCTTCCCTGCACCGATAACATTTCTGCTCCTCGCAAGAAATTACGATCGACTGCACCTACGTTGCCTCTTACCCCCCAAAAACCATCTGTAAATGTAGCTTCTGCTTCTACAGACATCGAAACTGTTTTTGAGGATACAATAACTATCTGACAATCCAGATTATTTTCATCAATTTCTTTAAAACTTATATTTACGTACTTTACAGCCCCAAGCATATTGAGTGCCGAATAAGTTTTTTCTACCGAAACATCGTTATAAATCGTGCCAGGGTTAAGATACGTATTATGAATCAGTGTATTAATATGTATTTCGTTAGTGCCATCGCCAATAAGTGTAAATCCGCGCGATTGTATAGTATCAAATTTTTGTGTGTTTATTGTATTTGAACTTGCTGATAAATCTCTACGGTTTAAATAGGTTACAGATCGAATTTTATAACAATTAAAGATATTTTTAGCTTTTGGATTTATGCGTGGATTTGCTTCGTCACGCAATACTAAGGTTACATTCACTTTATGTTCCCGTAGTGTGCTGTCAGCATTGAAAATCAACAATTCTTTATTGAAATTGTAATATCCCAGTTCGCGAAATTGTGAACTTATGCGATTACGTTCAGCTTCAAAAACATCAGTATCAAAAAGCATGTCAGGTTTAATTACCGAACGGGAAGTGTCCTGTGCTATGACTGTAAGTAGTTCATTATCAATTTGTACATCATATCGTCCCAAACGATAAGGTTTATTTGATTTGATATGATAATCAACCTTTGCTTTTTTATTTTTGTAAGTTATGGTAGTATCGACCGATGTATTTATATAACCTTTGTTTTTATATAGCTGTGTCAGTTGCTGCATGGTAATTTTTGTTTGTACCCGATTTAGTAAAACTGGTTCGTCGCCAATTTTACGCAACGTTCTGTTTATCCATTTGGTAGTATCATTCCCCGATAAATTGTAAATGCCAAGCTGCATCCTGAAAATACCAAAAACACGCGCGTTAGGTTTTTGTCTTATATATCCTGAAAGTTCATCCTTTGATATATCGTTCACTTCAGAATTTATTTTTACTTTGTCAAGCAGATATTCACCTTCGGGCACATGCTTGGTAGTGCTGCACGAAACTATTATCAGTATGATAATGAGGAATGAATATACTTTAAGTTGAGTCATAAAAATACTTGAACTTACGTTATCTGAAATTGAAAATAACTCCTGATAAGGTTTGTATGTTTTATTAACATTTCTTTATGCAAATATAACTGAACAAAATTGAATATGTAGAAAAAAACTGCACAAATATTTTGTAAGAATTCATTACATAAAATATAAAACTTCAGAAAATCTTATACTTTTATTAGTTTTGCAATACAATTAAAATAAAGACTATGCCCGTTTCAAAAAATCAGATAAAATTGGTAAACGCTCTCGCAATTAAAAAATTTCGTGACGAAACCGGACTTTTTTTTGCTGAAGGCAGCAAACTTGTACGTGATATGGCTCGTGGTTTTGCATGTGAAACAATTTTTGTTACACATGAATGGCTCATAAATAATGAATTGCCTGTTTGCAAAGCACATTTTGTAACTACTGATGATGAGTTGAAAAAACTTTCACAATTAAAAACTCCGCAAGGTATTATTGGAATTTTCAGGAAACCTGAGAGCTCATTTAACATGTCACACTTATATAACCAACTTATTTTGGCGCTCGATGGAGTTCAGGATCCTGGTAATTTTGGAACAATCATCCGAATTGCCGATTGGTTTGGCATTGACCATATCGTTTGTTCACCCGAAACAGTCGATGCTTTTTCGCCAAAAGTTGTGCAGGCAACAATGGGTGCACTGGCATCTGTAAATGTCTTATATACCCCACTTGCCGATTTTTTGACTCAAATTTCTGCATCGACACCTGTTTACGGAACTTTCATGGAAGGAAACAATATTTATACCGAAAATCTAACTAACAATGGTATTATAGTGCTCGGTAACGAGGGGAATGGAATTTCGCCTGAGATTGAGCAATTCATTACTCAAAAACTTTTGATTCCAGATTTCTCGGATGGAAGAAAAAATACCGAATCGCTCAATGTCGCTATGGCTGGAGCAATAGTTTGTTCTGAATTTCGCAGAAGATATTTTTAGAGAAAAATATTTCTATTCATTATCCTAAGAATAATTCTGCTTTTTATTTCTAAGGTAAATAAGGCTTTAGCATAATTAATTTATCTCCTTTATCGTTCATTTCAAATAAATGTGGAACACGGTGGTAACGTCCGTTAATGTTTTTATGACTATGAACCGACATAAGCAGTTTGCCATCGAAAGTACGGAATAACATGCCGTGCCCGAAATTGGGTGGAGTTATGGGTTCCGTTTCGTGTTTCCATGGACCTTCGAGTTTTCCGCTCTCAGAATATGCCACTCCTTGTGTATAAACATCGTACACCCAACTTGTCCAAATCATACCAAGTCTGCCGGTTTTTGTACGAAAAAGCCAGGGACCATCCGTTACTTTGTTAAAAATTTCGTTTCCATGCTCATCGCGCTCTTTGCTCCATGGCGAATCGCTGGCACGAAACAATAGTTTTGACTCTCCAATCGAACCACTAAGGTCAGGTTTCAACTGAATTTTCTCAATAGTGCCGTTCCAGTTCTGAAGCCATTCGTAACAGTAAATCATGTATGGTTTACCATTTTCCACCCAAAATGTTCCATCTAATGTAGGCATATTTGCAGGAAGATATTCCGGATCTGACATTGGTAAATATGGTCCATTGGGCTTATCGCTAACCAATACATGGCATGCTCTGCGTTCAATTACATTTCCCCTGACTGTATCGATTTTTATATCACGATTGGTAAAAGTTGCAAAATAGTAATATTTTCCTTTGTACTTATGCAATTCTGCCGCCCAAATCATCGGATTATGCCCCATCCACGATTCTGGATTTGTTTTTATAACACGATAAGGACCCGTCCAAAGTTTCAAATCTTTACTTTTCCAAAGCATTCCTCCCGTGCCGGTCATGTAATAAGTTTTTGTTTTTGCGTCGGCAAGTATGCATGGATCACTCAGGCGAATTGAATCAAGGGGAATATTTTCTCTTAACCGAGGTTCCCGGTTTTGTGCATGTAACAACGAAAGTGTAACTATAATGCTGAAAATACCTGTAGTAATTTTTTTCATTGAAATTATATTGAATTTAATAAAAAGAATTTTTAGTAGTGATGAATGAAAGAGCATATTGTTTTGGCAAGGCGAAACTTCGTGTAAATGAGACAACCCTGAAACTCTGAAATGCTAAACAAAAAATGCAAAACCCGAAACTCCTTGTGTTTGCAAATCCGAAATGTACAAAACTTTTTAAATTATTCTCCCGTCTTTCATTTGTATTACCCTATCCGTAAGAGCCGCCAATTCTTTATCATGCGTAACAATTACTTCGGTAAGTTCGAATTTATCCCTTAAACTAAAAAGCAACTTATGTAAATCTTCTTTGTTTTTTGAATCGAGGCTTCCAGAAGGCTCATCGGCAAGAATAAGTGAAGGGCGATTGATTAGAGCACGAGCAACTGCAACTCTTTGTTTTTCTCCGCCCGATAACTCAGATGGTTTATGTTCAAGTCTGTCGGAAAGTTGCAAATAACCCAGCAAATCCTCGGCATAAGCGCGTGTTTTGCGCTTATCTCTGCCGCCTATCAGTGCAGGTATCATCACATTTTCGATAGCAGTAAACTCAGGTAGCAACTGATGTAATTGAAAAACAAAACCAATATGGTGATTGCGAAATGATGCAAGTTGTTTCTCATTCAGGTTTCGAATATTTATGTTGTCCACATTAATTTCACCTTTATCAGCCTTATCAATAGTTCCAATAATTTGCAGGAGAGTGGTTTTGCCTGCACCGCTCGGCCCTACTATGGAAACTATTTCACCTTTGCTGATTTCGAGATCTACACCTTTCAGCACTTCGAGTGTGTCAAAACTCTTATGAATATTTCTAACTTTAATCATCTTATTAACTATGTTTTTTTTGACTTAATTCCGAAAAAATGATTTTTTCTTTGTTTTTATTTCAAATGTTTGGAATAAATAAAACTGTAAAAATGAAAGTAGTAAACTGAATTTTTATTACAAGTAGCATTTTTTTTGAAATTTGCAATGTGTGTAAGCAAATTTATTAAACGATCGTTACTTCCCCGCAAATGCTTGACGAAAGATAGGTTTTTACTGTTTGATTATTAGTATATTTTCCCATAAGATACATAAGTTTGGCAACAAGGGCTTCGGTAGTTATATCGTAACCACTAATAACGCCTGCATTCATCAGATTCAAACTCGTTTCGTAACGCCCCATTTCTACCGAGCCGGTACTGCATTGCGAGCGGTTTACAATAATAATTCCTCTTTGCGATGCTTCGAGCAGTGCATCGAAAAACCACTTTTTACGTGGAGCATTACCTGCACCAAACGATTCAAGAATTACTGCTCTAAGTTTTGGAATATTAAGGATGGCCGATACCGTTTCTGCTGTAATGCCCGGAAAAAGTTTTAATATTGCTACATTGCGGTCGGTTTTAGTGTTAAGTACCAGGTTTGTGCGTGTATCAGGATAATGAATATAATTTCGGTAATACTTGATATGTACACCTGCTTTGGCTAAAGGAGGATAATTATAGGAATTAAATGCATTGAAATGCTCTGCATTTTTCTTGGTTGTACGGTTGCCTCTGAAAAGCGTATCTTCAAAAAATATGCAGACTTCAGGAACTACAGCTTGTCCACTTTCGTAAGCCGAAGCAATTTCTATAGCAGTCAGCAAATTTTCTTTCGCATCGGATCGTAGTTGTCCTACCGGTAATTGTGCACCGGTAAATATCACCGGTTTCGACAGGTTTTCAAGCATAAAACTTAGTGCAGAAGCTGTATATGCCATAGTGTCGGTGCCATGCAAAACAACAAATCCATCAAAATCATCATAATTTTCATAAATGGTTTTGGCAATTTTCTCCCAATGTTCCGGGCTTACGTCTGAGGAATCAATGAGCGGAAGAAATGGTACACTGCTTATATTAATTCCTGTGTTTTTGAGTTCCGGTAAAAACTCGCGAAGACGATCAAAATTAATTGGACGTAAAGCACCGGTTGCCGGGTCTTCGGACATACTGATAGTGCCGCCCGTGAATATCAACATTACTGATTTTTCCCTTTTCACATTGCCTCGTTTTATGATGAATTGTTAAGCAAAGATACTCTAAATTATTTATTCCAAATGCTTAAAATCAGGAATATATACATATGGGGTTTTACGTTTCATTTTGTTAATTATTTAGCCCGTTAATGTTATTATGCTTATTTTTGCAGCGCGTTTTATTTAAAATTTGACAACAGAATAAATGCCATTGTCAAAAATAAAAAACAAAACAGGCATTAAGAAACATCAAAAAACAATAAATATTATATGAAACCGATTTTCTTGACTGGTTATATGGGTTCAGGCAAAACCACTATCGGTAAAACTCTTGCCGATATTTTGGGAATACAATTTATCGACCTTGATAAATTTATCGAGCAAAAATACAACCGAACAATTTCCGATATTTTTACGTTAGAAGGCGAAACCCGATTCCGTGAAATAGAACGGGAATGTTTGTGCGAAGTTGCGAAATATGAAGATGCTGTAATTGCCACCGGTGGAGGCACTCCCTGTTTTTTTGACAATATGCATTTTATCAACAAAAATGGCAAATCGATATATTTAAAACTAAGTGTAAATCAACTTACTGATCGGTTGAAGCAAATAAACGATGGAACGCGACCACTCATTGCAAAATTAAACGATACAGAACTTGAAAACCACATTGCTGAACAACTTGAAAAACGGGAGCCTTATTACAAAATGGCACACAATATCGTTGAAGCTGCCGATATTGATACTTGTGCGAATAGAATTATTGAAAAATTAAAAAGAAAATGCAATAAATATGTCTCAAAAACAAAAATGGACTAAAGCTGATATGCCTTCACTCGAAGGTAAAATAATAATTGTAACCGGCGGAAACAGCGGTTTGGGGTACGAATCGGTGAAGGCATTTGCCGAAAAAGGTGCTCACGTTATTATGACTTGCCGTAATTTGCATAAGGGAGAACAAGCCAGAAAACATATTTTGCACCACTGTAAAAATGCCAAGATAGATGTAATGCTTCTCAATTTAATGAGTTTAAAGTCAATTCGCGATTTTGTCAACACGTTCAAAACCAAATTCAATCGTTTGGATGTATTGTTAAATAATGCCGGCATTATGAAAGTACCTTATCGCGAAACGGAAGACGGTATCGAAAGTCAACAGGGAACAAATCATTTTGGACATTTTGCACTGACAGGATTATTGCTCGATACACTTAAAGCCACACAGGGAGCAAGAGTTGTAAATGTCAGCAGTTTGGCACACAAATTTGGAGATATGGACTTCGAGAATTTACTGTATAAAGAAGGTAAGGGATATTCCGATATGAAAGCTTATGGCCGATCGAAATTGGAAAATCTTCTGTTTACTTTTGAGTTACAACGTTTTTTCGAACAAAACAATTATCAAATTTCAGCTTTGGCTGCACATCCGGGAGTTTCAGGAACAAACCTTTTCAACCACATCGGAAACAAGGTAGTGCTGAAAATTCTTCGCCCATTATTCAAATTTTTCGTACAATCGCCGTTGATGGGAGCTTTGCCACAAATCAGAGCTTCGGTAGATATAAATGTTAAAGGTGGAGAGTATTACGGACCTGATGGTCGCAGAGAAATGAAAGGACATCCAGTAAAAGTAAACGCGTCGGAACTTGCCCAGAACACTGAAATTGCAGCAAAACTTTGGAAATTTTCTGAAGAAATAACCGGTGTTAAGTTTGAATAAATCTTAATCTGTACAGAATCCGTTTTTTTAAAAAATCCGCTTTTATACAATATAGCATTGAATATCAGTGTTTAAATTTAATAAAGGGTAAATATCTTTTATTGCATTCTACCAAAAATTTTTTCCAATGCCAATGTGCGAAACTCAAAAATTCGATGAAGTTGGTTTTTGATAAATAGCCTGTTAGCCATAGCACCAATAAATCCAAAAGGTGGTTGATACGTAACTATATCGGACATTAAAACACCACCTTCAATTACCTCAATTTTGTGCTCGTGATGCCACATAGCATAAGGACCGATACGTTGTTCGTCAACAAAATATTCCTTTTCCTTAACCTGCGTGATTTCTGTTACCCAAGTCATTTTTATTCCTAAAACCGGGCTAACCTTGTAGCTGATAATCATACCTGCATACATTTTTGGTGAATGTAATTCCAAAGTAATATCAAATCCCATGTGTTCGGGTGTAATTTTTTTTAAGTTTGAAGGAGATGAAATAAAATCCCAAACTGTGTCGATCGTTGCAGGAATTTTTTGTGACTGTTTCAATTGATAAAATCCCATATCTTTTTTTGTATAATCATTATTATTGCAATTTTCTGATGAAAAAAAACGTCCTGAAAAAAGAAAATTTTAAATGGATAATAATTTAACCTCATAACAAATATTCTAAACCAAACGTTCATTTTAATTGATTAATGCTGAATGTATTTTTAGAAAGAAATAATCATTAACATAAATTCTTCGGTTTTGCTGCTTTGACTTCGTTATTTGATAGCAGAAAAATACTATCTTTAAAGTCATTTTTCATTATAAAACACCAGTTATTCAACTATCAAAAATACAAATATTTACACGATGAGTTCTTTCGTTCACATTCACGTACATTCTCATTATTCAATTCTCGATGGCATGTCCACCATTCCTGATTTGGTCGAAAAAGCCTCAAAAAGCGGTATGAATTCTATTGCCCTTACCGATCACGGCAACATGTTCGGGGTAAAAGAGTTTTTCAACTACATCAAAAAGAAAAATGGGAAAATAAAAGATGAAATAAAGGCGCTAGAAGGCAAACTATCGAAGGCAGAATTAA
>CAZDSY010000067.1:0-16095 GCA_964508285.1 uncultured Paludibacter sp. | reverse complement strand
ATTTCCAAAGATAAAAAAAACTAACTGAAATCTTAAGATTTGAACAAAGTAAAATTCGAAAATTATTATTAAAATTTTTTCAGTAACTTTGCGGGTCAAAATTTTAAGAAATTAATTCAAAAAAGAATAGTAATTTATGGCTATAATCAAACCATTTAAAGGTATTCGTCCTCCGAAAAATCTGATCGAGAAAGTTGCTTCACGCCCTTATGATGTATTGAATTCAGATGAAGCGCGCGCTGAAGCTGTAGGGAATCCAATGTCGCTCTATCATATCATAAAACCGGAAATTGACTTCGAACCTGGAACTGATGAACATGATGAAAAAGTATATAAAAAAGCGCTGGAAAACTACACTAATTTTAAAAAACAAGGCTGGCTTGTGCAGGATACAAAAGAACATTATTATGTTTATGCACAAACTATGAATGGTAAAACGCAATATGGTCTGGTTGTTTGTGCTCATGTAGATGATTATATGCAGGGCAGAATTAAAAAGCATGAGCTTACGCGTCGGGATAAGGAAGAAGACCGAATGAAACATGTACGCATTAACAATGCGAATATTGAACCGGTATTTTTTGCTTACCCTCATAATTCGGAACTTGACACAATCGTATCAGAAATCATAGAAAACAAACCCGAATATGATTTTATCGCTCCCGGAGATGGTTTTGGACATCAATTTTGGGTTATTGACAATGATGAAACCATAGATAGAATAACCGAAATTTTTTCAACAATACCTTCGCTTTATATTGCCGATGGACATCATCGTTCGGCTGCAGCAGCTCTTGTTGGAGATGAAAAAAGACGTTTAAATCCCAATCATACAGGCAATGAAGAATATAATTACTTTATGGCTGTATGTTTTCCGGATAATCAACTGAATATCATTGATTATAACCGAGTAGTAAAAGACTTAAATAACCTTACCGACGAAGAATTTCTTAAAAAGCTCACAGAGTATTTTGAAGTAGAAAATAAAGGAAGCGAAATATACAAACCCAATAAATTACATAATTTCTCGTTGTATTTGTCGGGGAATTGGTATTCACTTACTGCGAAGCCGGGTACCTATACCGATAACGACCCGATTGGAGTACTTGATGTAACTATTTCGTCAAATCTTATTCTTGACAATATTCTTGGCATAAAAGATTTACGAAGCGATAAGAGAATTGATTTTGTAGGAGGAATTCGAGGTCTGGGCGAACTAAAAAAACGCGTTGATAGTGGCGAAATGCGCTTTGCCCTTGCACTTTATCCTGTATCGATGAAGCAATTAATTGACATTGCTGATACAGGAAATATTATGCCTCCAAAAACCACATGGTTCGAACCTAAACTTCGTTCAGGTTTGGTAATACATGAACTTGTATAGAGAATTCATACCATGATTTTAAGATAAAACATTAATATTCAACATAATATCAATACAAGAAAAACATTTTTGATGGTATTTAAAAGAGCAATATATTTACTGGTTATTTTTGTCTCTTTTTTGTTTCAGGGCTGTGGAATAAAAGCTCGAATAAAAAAAGCCGATAAACAATTTGAACTGGGTGAATACTACTCAGCCGGCGAAATTTACAGAAGCGTTTACGGACGAATATCCGGCAAAGATCGGGAACTTCGATCAAAAGTTGCTTTCAGACAAGCGGAAAGTCATCGACTTACGAATTATTCAGTACAAGCAGAAAGAGCTTACCTTAATTCCATCAAAAATAATTTTGCTGACAGCATAATTTTTCTACGCTATGCTCAAATTTTACACCGAAACGGTAAATATACAGAAGCAGCGAAAAATTATGCAATTTACCTTCAGAAAGACAGTAGTTGCTTATTGGCAAAGAACGGTTTAGAAGCAACTCGCATAGCCGAAAAACTGAAATCTGAAGCCACTGACTACATCGTAAAAAAAGCTGACATTTTCAATCTAAGACGCTCTTCAACGTTTAGTCCTGCTTTTGCAGGGTCTGATAATGGGATGTTATTCTTTACTTCTACCCGTCAGTTTAATAAAAAAGTAGTGCAAAAAAACAGTTCAGTAACCGGCCAACCTGTAAATAAAATATTTTACGTACGTAAAAATGCTGCCGGAAAATGGGAAAAACCTGAAATTATTGGAAGTGAGGTTAATACAATTACTACCGACGATGGCGTTTGCAGTTTTTCTCCCGATGGAAAAACCATGTATATAACAAGGGCTTACCAACAATTAAACAGCGATGCAGGAACTGAAATATTTTCGTCCACCCGTGCCGGTGGTGCATGGAGCGAACCGAAAAAAATTAAATTCTTTGCCGACAGTACGATTTCAGTTGCTCATCCTGCAATTGCCCCCGATGGTGAAACCATTTACTTTGTTTCCGATGCTCCAAAAGGATATGGCGGTAAAGATATCTGGAAAGGCAAACTCGAAGGCGATGTTTGCAAATATATTGAAAACGCCGGACCGGAAATAAATACTCCCGGCGACGAAATGTTCCCAACAGTAAAAGATCAGAATACATTATATTTTTCATCGAATGGACATCCGGGATTGGGAGGATTGGATATTTTTAAAGCTGAAAAACAAAATGATGGAACCTGGAAAGTTTTAAATTCAGGTGTACCTTTAAATTCAAATGCCGATGAATTTGGAATGGCTTTTGAAAACAAAGTTGAACGTGGCTTTTTTAGCTCCAACCGCGGTGAGCCAAGAGGATTTGACGCTTTATGGAGTTTCGAAATGCCTGTCAGCGAATTTGTCGTAGAAGGTAAAGTTGTGGACGAACAGCAAAATCCTATACCTGATGCTATCGTTCGTCTGGTGAGCAATACCGGAATAAATGCACGTGTAATAACACGTAAAGATGGTTCCTACCGTATTAAACTCGAAAAAGATATGAACTGCGTAATGATGGCATCGGCAAGAGGTTATCTTAACAGCGAAGCAAGACTTACCACAGTCGGTGTGAAGGAAAGTAAAGCCTTTGCGCAGGATTTCAAGCTTACAGCTATTTATAAACCAATTCAATTGAATAACATTTTCTACGAATTTGGCAAATGGAATCTGACACCCGAATCAGTTACCGGACTTAATGCTTTGATAAAAATTCTTAAAGATAATCCCAATATAACCATTGAATTGAGTGCTCATACCGATTATAAAGGAGATAATGCAAGCAACAAATTATTGTCAGAGCGTCGCGCAAAATCAGTGGTTGATTACTTAATAGCAGAAGGAATTGCTTCAAACAGGCTCACTGCAGTTGGATATGGCGAAGAAAAGCCCTTTGTAGTTGATGCAAACGCTGCCCGTATTTATCCATTTTTGAAAGAAAATGATGTGCTTACTGAACAATACATACTGAAACTAACTCCTGAACAACAGGAAATAGCAAACCAGATAAACCGACGCACCGAATTCAGAGTTCTTCGTACTAATTACAAATAGTTTTGCGTAGCCGGTTTCGGGTTTCGCTATACTTTTTCACTCGTTCACTAGTTTGCTAAATCTAGTATTTGGTTACTCGTAACATGTATCTCGTTCCTTGCTAACATATATAAAATGAAACAATATCTCGATTTACTTCAACGTGTACTAACCGAAGGAACTTTTAAACCCGACAGGACAGGCACAGGTACATACAGTATTTTTGGACATCAGATGCGTTTTAATCTTGAAGATGGATTTCCGTGTCTTACGACTAAAAAACTGCATTTAAAATCTATTATTCATGAGCTACTCTGGTTTCTGAAAGGTGATACAAACGTAAAATATCTTCAGGAAAACGGAGTGCGTATCTGGAATGAATGGGCAGATGAGAATGGAAATCTTGGTCATATATACGGTTATCAGTGGCGATCGTGGCCAAAATACGATGGAGGTTTTATTGATCAGCTTTCGGAAGCCGTAGAAACAATTAAAAATAAACCTGAATCGCGGCGTATTATTGTCAGTGCATGGAATGTAGCCGACCTTCCAAATATGAATCTTCCTCCGTGCCACGCTTTTTTTCAGTTTTATGTTGCTGACGGACGACTAAGCCTTCAACTTTATCAGCGAAGTGCCGATATTTTTCTTGGCGTTCCTTTCAATATTGCCTCTTATGCATTGTTATTGATGATGATGGCGCAGGTAACCAATTTAAAAGCAGGTGATTTTGTTCATACCTTTGGTGATGCGCATATTTACTTAAATCATTTGGAGCAAGTAAAATTGCAGCTGACACGTGAACCACGAAAACTGCCGATTATGAAAATTAACCCTGATATTAAAAATATTTTCGATTTTAAATTTGAAGATTTTGAACTTACCGAATACGATCCACATCCACATATAAAGGGCGATGTAGCTGTATAATTACACAGAACAACAAAAAATGTGCAATTTTTTAAACATGTTTAGCATTTAGGGGTGATTATGTAATTAATTTTTTTGTAATTTTGCAATTCCCTTGTTCAAAATTATTATCCATGAACACTACCAAAATAAGTCGTATATTATGTGTAAAGTATCAATTATTGCAGCCGTATCCGACAATTACGTAATCGGCAAAAACAATCGACTACCCTGGCACATGCCAAACGATTTGAAACGTTTTAAAGAACTCACTACAGGTAATGTCGTATTAATGGGAAAAAGAACTTTTACAAGTTTACCAAACGGACCACTCCCAAACAGAAAAAACCTCGTTCTCACTTCTACAATTACTGAGGGTATTACCAAAGGATATTTTGAAGCAATATCGATGGAAGATGCTCTTGAACTTTGCGAAAATGTTGACAAAGTATTTGTAATCGGAGGTTCAGTTGTATTTAAACAAAGTATGCAATTTGCTGACGATATGTACATTACATGGGTTCACGGAGAATTTGATGGCGATGCAACTTTTCCGAAGATTAACCCGGCAATATGGGAAGAAGTTTCGCGTGAAGATTTCCCTGCTGACGAAAAACACGCATATCCATATTCATTTTGTTATTATCAACGAAAGAAAAATAAAAAAAATGATTTAAAGAATAAGCATCGGGCTGAAAAGTAACCGATGCTTTTTACTTTCAAAATGCTATAATAACACTAAAAAATATATCATAAAAACATCAATTATAAACTTATGTAAATTAATTTGTATATCTTTGCGATATCAATAAAATTAATTTACAAACAAAACAATATGAGTTACCTGATAAAACCAAAAAACTATCATCCTCACCTCAACCTCCAACAAACAGAGTTGGGAATAATCAAAATAAAAGACTTTTTACAGGCAAATCTTTCATCAGAACTAAGACTTCGACGTGTAACCGCACCTTTGTTTGTACTTAAAGGAACCGGTTTAAACGATGACCTGAATGGCATTGAAAGAGCTGTAAATTTTCCCATAAAAGATTTTGGCGATGCACGTGCCGAAGTGGTTCATTCGCTGGCTAAATGGAAAAGAATGATACTGGCTGATTATGGCATTGAAAATGGATACGGAATTTATACTGACATGAATGCTATAAGAGCTGATGAAGAATTAGGGAATCTACATTCACTCTATGTAGATCAGTGGGACTGGGAACGTGTTATCACTACAGAAGAAAGAAACATTGAATTCTTAAAAAATATTGTACGAAGAATTTACGCAACACTCTTACGTACAGAATATCTTGTTTCAGAAAGTTTTCCCCAATTCCGACCCGTTTTACCAGAGGATATTACTTTTATTCATGCTGAAGAATTACGGCAAATGTATCCTGATAAAACACCCAAAGAACGTGAATATGAAATCACAAAAAAACACAAAGCAGTGTTTATAATTGGAATTGGTTGCGCACTTGGAGATGGAAAAAAACACGACGGACGTGCACCTGATTACGATGATTGGACTACGATAGCTGAAAATGGCTTACCGGGATTGAACGGTGATATTTTATTATGGAATCATGTTCTTGAACTTCCTTTTGAAATTTCATCAATGGGCATAAGAGTTGATAAAACAGCTTTGTTGCGTCAGCTTGAAATTGAAGGAAAAAATGAACGTCTTGAATTATACTTTCATAAACGTTTAATGAACGATTCACTACCATTATCCATTGGTGGAGGTATCGGTCAGTCACGAATATGCATGTTTCTACTTCGTAAAGCACACATTGGCGAAATTCAGGCAAGTATCTGGCCTGATGATATGATTGCAGAATGTAAAAAATTAAATATTCATTTAATATAATAATGTGAATAACATATCTTTGACTCCCGAAAAGACTTAATATGTTTTTCGGGAGTTTTTCTATAATAAAACCAATGAAATTTATGTATTTTTGAACAATCAGCTAATGATTAAACTATAAATAATTTAAATTTTACTTTAATGTAGATTCTATGTCATTTAATCAATAATTGTTTATCTCCTCCTTTTTTTGTACTTTCGTGCTGAAATTTCAACTATCATTATTAAAATGAATATCGATTTTGAAAAAATGAATGGCCTTATACCGGCTATTATTCAGGATGATCAAACATCTAAGGTCCTCATGTTAGGCTTTATGAACAAAGAAGCCTTTGAAGTCACAAAAAACACCGGAAAAGTTACCTTTTTCAGTCGCTCGAAAAACCGGTTATGGACAAAAGGAGAAGAAAGTGGTAATTATTTGCATGTCGTATCTATACTATCCGATTGTGATGACGACACTTTGCTGATAAAAGTAAATCCCGTTGGTCCGGTGTGTCACACAGGAGCCGATACTTGCTGGAGCGAAACTAATAACGGAGGAATTGGATTTCTGAATTATCTTCAGCATTTTATCCAAAAACGCTATGAAGAGATGCCCGAAGGTTCATATACAACTTCCCTTTTTAAAAAAGGAGTGAACCGTATGGCACAAAAAGTAGGCGAAGAAGCTGTTGAAACGGTGATTGAAGCAGTTAACGGTACAGATGATGGGTTTCTTTATGAGGCATCCGATATGATTTATCATCTGATTGTTCTGCTTACTTCAAAGGGCTATTCACTCGACGATTTAGGAAACGAGTTGAAAAAACGTCATAAATAAATCATTTTTTTAACAAGAAATTTTTTTATAGAATAACGAATATTTTTCCTATGGGAAGTAAACAACTCATTGTATTTCGTAATGTGGAAATCTGTCAGCAGGATAGAACTGTACTAAAAAACGTCAATATTGAGATCAATAGTGGAGAATTTATATATCTGCTTGGAAAAGTGGGAAGTGGTAAAACATCACTTATGAAATCGTTTTACAGTGAACTTCCGGTAACAAGTGGTTCTGCTCATATTTTCGACTACGACCTGACTACAATAAAAGAAAATGAAATTCCGTATCTGAGAAGAAAAATTGGTATTGTTTTTCAGGATTTTCAGTTGTTGACCGATCGAAGCGTTTACGAAAATCTAAAATTTGTGCTACTTGCCACAGGATGGAAAGATGTTGCCATGATTGATGAGCAGATAAATTCCGTTTTGAAACAAGTTGACATGAGTGGGAGTTACAATAAACTTCCTCATCAATTATCAGGAGGGGAACAACAACGTGTAGTTATAGCAAGAGCTTTGTTGAATTCACCTGAAATAATAATTGCTGATGAACCTACAGGAAATCTCGATACCGATACCGGACGAGATATAGTAGAACTACTCAATAACATACGAAAATCTGGTACAACTGTGATTATGGCAACCCACAATTTGAATTGGGTGGATATTTTCCCCGGAAGAATTTTTGGTTTTGATGATATGCAGATTTTTGAAATACAACATCCCTCATTAGCAAAAATTAAGGATACTGAAGAGAAACAAAGTATTTCAGAAAATGAATCCGACACATTTGAACTAATTAATTCTGAAAATTAAGCCTATAACAAAGTAATTATGCGAAAACTTGCTTGTCCGCAGTGTAAAATACAACGATTCAGAATTAAAAACGATAAAGGTGAATCGATAATTGTTACAGTAAACGATAATTTAGAAATTGAACCACTAAACGAATCTGAAACTTTAGATGGATTCGACCTAAATACACTTTTTTGTTTGGGTTGTTCCTGGCAGGGTACTAAAAATAAACTGGTAAAATACTAAAAAAAAGGCGCTGAGAATGAATTTTATCTCAACGCCTTTATAAAATTTAAGCTTTTCTAATTACCTCCGGCCGAATCAGGAATCATTTCTTCTACAGCACTTTGTACATCTTTAGCATCTATTCCGTTTTCGCGTTTAGCCCTACTTTCGCAAGTTTTGCAAAGATTTGTAATTTTCTTCAATTCGCGAGCCTGCGCAACTGTTCCTTCAAAAATTTCGTCAGTACGTTCGGTATTAATGTGTGAACAGTCAGAATATATGTGATAAACCGTCCCGGATTTTGTCCAATAAACACGATTCAAACCATTGTTCAGTTGTTCAACCTGTTGTGTTTGTTCAGTATATTGCTCTACTGAAGGCGGATTAAAATCAACACCTGTAATTCCGGCAATTACCAGAGCTACTGCTGCAATCGAACCAAGAATACCTTTTTGTTTGCCACTCATATTTTTATTGGTAAAAATGAGTATAACCAAAGGTAAAAAGGCTAAAACTCCGATTATTGCCCCAAGTTGATTCTGTATAAAAAATTTCAATTTATCTTTTTCTGATGCAGGGTCAAAACGGTTTGCTTTTTTCCAAAGTAATGATCCAACAACTGCAAAAATCAAATCAATAACAATCAGTATTATTAGCAGGGTCATTTTTAAAGGTACCTGATAAAGTAAATAAATAGCTCCTGCCTGCAATCCAATTGCTATTACCCACGAAACGATAGCTAAAATTCTGTAATTTTTAGCTTTTGCTTTACTTTCGTCACTTGCTACGAAAGTGGGAGTGGGAGAAACATTTACACTACCACCACTTTCCACTTTGGTAATTTTCTTTGTTGTTTTCTTTTCCATGTTTTCTGTCGATTTTAATTAAGTTTTATGAAAAATTTCGATTACAAATATAAATCAAATTCAAATAAAATAATTTCAAAAAGTACGATACAAATATAAATAAAATGTTTGAAGATTATTTTTCCAAAAATATCACTGAAACTTATTCTTTACAACAGACCTTTCAACATTAAAAAAGCCTGCTCTTTTATTTAAATCTATAAAAAAACAGGCTTAATCCAAAATATCACAGGTTAAAACACTATTTATCAGTTTAATTTTTCGTCAAATTCCTCTTTTTACATACTTGGTGTGCAGCAAATGATGCGATTTTTCACTCAGTGGTTTTCCGAGAAAATCTTTATAAATTTTTATTACTTCAGGGTTTAAATGTGATTTACGCAAAGGCATTCCTTCATCTTCTGCATAAATAGCTTCAGCTCTTTTCCGTCTGATTTCAGGATTTGTAGGAATGGGCTGACCACCGCCACCCAAACAACCACCTGGACAAGCCATAAATTCGATAAAGTGATAATTTGCCTTGCCTGAGTTTACAGCTTTCATAACCTCCCGTGCATTAACCAAACCGTGAGCAACAGCACATTTAAGTTCAACTCCATCCAAAAACGCCCATTCCTGCAAAGGATTTTCAATTTTTATTGATGCTTCTCTTATACCTTCCATACCACGTACAGGCATAATATTCAGATTATCGAAAGGAACTTCACGTCCTGTAACAATTTCATAAGCGGTACGTAATGCTGCCTCCATAACTCCACCTGTAGAACCAAAAATCACCCCTGCACCGGTTGATTCTCCCATAAGCCTGTCATAATGCATTTCTTCAATTTTAGAGAAATCGATACCGGCTTGTTTTATCATAATGGCAAGTTCACGGGTTGTAAGTACGTAATCAACGTCTCGATATCCGCTGTCATGCATTTCCGGACGGCTTGCTTCAAATTTTTTAGCAGTACATGGCATAATGGAAACAGATACAATTTTATCCGGATCGAGTTTACGAGCCTGTGCGTAATAAGTTTTAACCAAAGCTCCAAACATTTGCTGGGGCGATTTACAGCTTGACAGCATTTCAAGATTTTCAGGAAAAAGATGTTCGATATATTTTATCCAACCCGGCGAACACGAGGTTGCCATAGGCAATTTTACGTCCGGGTCTTTATCTACCAATGCACGTTTCAAACGGGTAAGTAATTCTGTACCTTCTTCCATAATCGTCAGGTCGGCAGTAAAATCGGTGTCCATCACAGCATCAAAACCTAAATGTTTAAGTGCCGAAACCATTTTACCCGTAAGGCGTGTACCCGGTGGAAAACCTAATTCTTCGCCCAAACCTACTCTTACAGCAGGTGCTGTTTGCACAACCACATGTTTTGTTTTGTCTGCAATTGCATCCCAAACTTCTTCGATATAATTTTTTTCGACCAATGCACCTGTAGGGCAATGAATTATACATTGTCCGCAATTAGTACAAACAGCATCATTGAGCGATTTTTCGAAAAATGTAGTTATTTTCATCTGATCACCTTTGTAAGCAACTGATAGTGCATTAACTCCCTGTAATTCAGCACAAGTTCTAACACATCGCTGACAACGCACACATTTACTGTCGTCCTTAATTATTGAAGGTGAAAATTTGTCTATTGTATAATTTTTGAAAGGAACAAGACGTATAAATTCCTGCTCCATAATTTTATATTCCGAAGCGAGGCTTTGTAACTCGCAGTTTCCATTTTTATAGCAACGTGTACAATCTGAATTGTGTTCTGATAGTAGAAGCTCAAGAATGTACTTGCGTGAATTGCGTACTTTAAATGAATTTGTAAGAATTTCGAATCCTTCTTCACAAGGTGTAGCACAGGCAGGAGATAATCTCTTTTGTCCAACAACTTCTACAACACAAACGCGACAGTTTCCTGCCACACATAAATCTTTGTGATAACATAATGTAGGAATTATTACTCCAACCTGTTTGGCAGCATCAAGTATCGAAGTTCCTTTTTCAACTTCTACTGTTTCGCCATTTATTGTAATTTTTACTTTGTTTTGCATAGGTATTTTCTTTAATTGATTTTTGAGAAATTGAGAAATTGAGAAAAATAAGAAATTGAAATTCTTGTTAACCCAATACTACACTGAAAATTTGTTCATTACTTGTAACTTGTAACTCGTAACTATCTAACTAATAAATCATTTCCTCTCTGAAATTTTCAACAATCGATGAAAAAGAATTAGCAACCGACTGACCCAAACCACATTTTGCGGTAATTTGCATTGTTTCGGCAAGTTTCAGGAGTTTATCAAGGTACTGAGCATTTTTTTCTCCGTTTTTCACAGATTTTATTCCTTTTAGTAATTGCTGGCACCCAACCCTGCATGGTGTACATTGTCCGCATGATTCTTCGTGAAAAAAAACCAAATAATTATCAAGGACATTGTACATTGACCGGGAACTGTTAAAGAGCATCATCGAACCACCTGTTGGTAAAGAAATTCCTGTAAGCTTACTCTGATACCCGATATTGGTTTCTTTGAAACGTTTGCGTGGTACCAAAAAACCCGAAGCTCCACCCACCTGAACAGCTTTAGTATCGCCATCACCAAATTCTTCAACAAAGTCAGCAAGACTCATTCCCAATTCCAATTCGTAAATTCCCGGTTTTGGAGTGTCACCAGAAACAGAGTAAAGCTTTGATCCACGTGAATACTGTACGCCTAAATCGTAAAAACGTTTTGCTCCATATTTAAATATTGTATAAGCGTGAGCTAAGGTTTCAACATTATTTATAACTGTTGGCTTACCCATATATCCGTAATTCGTAGGGAATGGAGGTTTGTTACGAGGCTCACCTCTTTTACCTTCCATTGATTCAAACAAAGCAGTTTCTTCACCGCATATATAAGCCCCGCTACCCATAAAAATACTAAGGGTAAAATCAAATTTTATTTCTTTACAATAATAAATAAATTCGTCGATGGCTTTTTGCAATTCAGGTTTTAAAAAGAAATATTCGCCTCTCAAATAAATAAAACCTTCTTTTGCTCCAATTACATGAGCACATACTGCCATTGCTGTTAAAACTTTATAAGGTACTTTCGAAAGAATTTCCCGATCTTTAAACGTTCCCGGCTCACCTTCGTCGGCATTACATATTACATATTTCACTTCGCTTTCAGCATCAGCCGAAAGTTTCCATTTAAGCCCAGTAGGAAAACCAGCTCCCCCTCGTCCTTTTAACTCAGAGCTTATGAGCTCGTTAATTAATTCCTGTTGCGGACGTCTGAGATTTTTCTTTAGAACATCTTCCCAGTCATTTTCATTATTGAAAATGAAATCAAGTTTTTTTAGTTGATTATTACTGCTCATATTGGTCTCCTTCCTTATTTTTATTTAAATATGAAGTTAAAATTTCCCGAACTTTTTCAGGCGTAAGTTCTGTATATACTTCATTGTTGATCAACATTGCGGGTGCCTGATGACAAAAACCCAAACAGTTGGTTTGCATCAATGAAAAAACACCATCGGGAGTAGTTTCACCAAGCTTTATTTTTAACATATCTTCGATAGTCAGCAAAATTTGATTTGAACCTTTCATGGAACAACTTATGGTTTTGCAAATTCGAATAATGTTTTTACCCATTTTTTTATGTTCGAGAAATGAGTAGAAGGTAGCAGTGCCATACACTTCGGCAGCAGGTAAATCGAGCTCTTTTGCTATGGTTTTCATTGAGTGCTCCGAAAGATATCGCTCCTGTTCAACTACTCCCTGCAATATTGGCAACAAGTTATGCCTTTCTCTGCCGTATTTATCGGCAAGGCTTTTTACAAGTTCACTTACTGTATTCATCCGATTAGTTTTTTTGGTTAAATTTTTATTGAATTATATAGTGATTTTCTTTTAATAAAAAGTTTAGAAAACTTATAAATATTCAAAATAAATTACTTCCTATGAGTAATTTAGAGAAATAGAATTGATGAGGTAGGTTTTTTAAGAACAATAAAAGTTGAAACACAAAAAGAAGATTTAACTCTTTTTGAATTTATGTCAGTAACGAAAATATATATTTCAGAATTAGAAAAAAGGAAATCTGGATTCATAACTGTAATTATTAAAGCGGTTCACAATTATGAGAAAAATTGCTTTGTATCAGTTTGATCAAAACTGAAACAAAAATAACAAATAATTACAGAAAATTTTCTTTAATTGAAAATAATTTCTTATTTTTTTTAAATAAATTTACATTAACTTGATTTTTAGATAATTATATAATTTTGAAGAAGAATGATTTTTTTGTTGATTTTCGAAAATAGAATATTTTAAAACATCCCTAAACAAAAAAAAACGCTGATAATCAGAAGAATATCAGCGTTTTTTATTATTTGACAACTTTTACAATACCAATGAGGGTGGTGTATATGTACGCGATTTTAATTCATTATCGAGCAAATAAAGTCCTCTGGGATCATTACCAAACAGGTCGAAACGTTTGCAAAGGTCATCAGCATTTTTTTCTTCTTCGCCCTGCTCTTTTACAAACCAATCCAAAAACTGCATAGTTTTGAAATCTTTAAGTTCATAAGCTGCAGCATAAATATCGTTAATAGATTTGCTTATCAACAATTCATGTTCATAAGCAATAGTCAAGGGTTGTTTAAAGTCAGTGTATTTCGACTCAGGACCTGCAATTGCTTTAAGTTCAGGTTTTTCGCCATTGTTAAGCAGGTACTGAAGAAAAAGCATGGCATGTGCATATTCTTCCTGAGTTTGTACCGCGTACCAATTTCCAAAACCTGCAAGGTTTTTATCGTTATAAAAGTTTGAAATATCCAGATATAAATACGAAGAAAAAAATTCTTTGTTAATCTGGTTGTTAATCATAAGAACAATTTTTTTATCTAACATAACTTATAAATTTTAAAAAGTTATACATACATTTTTCTAAATTCTTTCAATTTTTGCACCTAACGCATTCAGACGAACGTCAATATTCTGATAACCTCTGTCAATTTGTTCAATATTGTGAATAATACTTACGCCATCGGCACAAAGCGCTGCTATTAATAAAGCAATTCCGGCTCTTATATCCGGTGAACTCATATTGGTGGCACGTAAATGAAGATTTTTTCCAAGTCCGATAACTGTTGCCCTGTGCGGATCGCAAAGAATAATTTGAGCACCCATATCAATAAGTTTATCCACAAAAAACAGACGACTTTCAAACATTTTTTGATGAATTAACACACTCCCATTAGCTTTGGTAGCTATTACCAGAAAAACACTCAACAAGTCAGGTGTAAGTCCTGGCCATGGAGCATCAGCAATAGTCATTATCGAACCATCTATAAATGATTCAATAGTATAACTTTCCTGTTTGGGTATAACAATATCATCTCCTGTTTGTTTAATCTCAATTCCCAATCGTCTGTAAATTTCAGGTATAATACCTAAATGTACGCAACCTGCATTTCGTATGGTAATTTCAGAGCCTGTCATGGCTGCCATACCAATAAAACTACCAACTTCGATCATGTCCGGCAAAATACGATGCTTACAACCGCTTAGTTTCTTTACACCTTCAATTGTAAGTAAATTTGATGCGATTCCCGAAATTCGAGCTCCCATTGAGTTGAGCATATGGCAAAGTTGCTGAATATATGGTTCACAGGCAGCATTATAAATGGTAGTGGTACCTTCGGACAAAACTGCAGCCATTATGATATTAGCTGTACCGGTTACAGAAGCTTCATCGAGCAATATATATTGACCATGGAGACGGTTAGCCGAAATGTTATAAATTTTTCTTTGTGGGTCGTATTCAAATTCTGCACCCAGTTTTTGTATTCCGGTAAAATGTGTATCAAGTCGCCTGCGTCCAATTTTATCACCTCCCGGTTTTGGTACAACTGCTTTACCGAAACGGGCAACCATCGGACCGGCTATCATCACTGATCCTCTGAGTGATGCACTTTGAGTGTAAAATTCTTCTGTTGTTGTATAAGCTATATTTACGTTATCAGCTTTAAAAGAATAAGTGTCAGCATTAATTTTATTTACTCGTACACCCAGGTTTTCAATTAATACAATCAGATTTTTAACATCCAGTATATCAGGTATATTGCTAATTGTTACTTCATCAGAAGTAAGTAAAACGGCACAAATCACCTGCAAAGCCTCATTTTTTGCACCCTGTGGATAAATTTCTCCCTCAAGTTTTCTTTTGCCTTCTATTCTGAATGAAGCCATTTAAGTTTGGTTTTTATTGTTCAAGTTGAAAATAAAATTCAAATAAAACGAATTTGTAAAACAAAACTGAATGATTTTATTTCTTTTTCTGTTTGTTCTTTTTATTGTAGAGTATATCTCTCGACTCAACGAGCTTTAAAAAATCATCTGCCACATCAAGTTTTCCTTTGGAAAGGAATCGAAGATCGTCGAGAATTTTACGGTCCTCAACAACTTCCTTATTCCAGGTGAGGAAACACTTTTTCATTTGATTGGCAATCAGCCTAATTAGTTCGTTTTTTTCATCACCTTCGGGATAATTACTTACCTTTTCAATCATTTCTTCAAGTGTTCGTCCATAATGCTGAAAACGAATGCGTGAATTTTTATAAGGGATTGGTTCCGGACGGGTATAAAGATTTTCCGGCTGCATAATTTCATACGGATAATCAATATCGAGCTTAAATTCTGACATTATAGCTACATGATCCCACAATTTATGTTTAAAATCATTTACATCGCGTAAATAAGGAAACATATTACCCATGATATTAATAATGGTTTTTACACAACGGGTACGTTCTTCTTTATCAGGAATGTTTACTGCATGTTGAACCATTTGCTGTATATTACGCCCATATTCAGGCATAATAAGTTTCCCTGTAAGTGTTGGATATTCCATATTTTGTTTTGCGTTTCGTGTTTTGGGTTCTTAATTTTGTGTTCCGAGTTAACTTTTTACAAAATTACTTGTTTTATTGTTTATTTGTCTACTCATTTACTCGTTTACTTGTCTATTTGTTTACTGAATTTTGTAACTTATAACTCGTAACTAATTCCCAGCATTTTTTACTAAATAAATGAGTGTAGGATAATGATCGCTGTAACCATTAAGCCAGATGCCTGCAGAATGAGTACGTTTAGGCGAACCTTTATAACGTCCTTCTTGAATAGTAA
>CAZDSY010000066.1:12671-16317 GCA_964508285.1 uncultured Paludibacter sp. | reverse complement strand
TGATTATCGTTATCGAACTTGTTGTTTCCTACCGGATTGAATTTGAGCAACAAATAACCGGTCGGGCTTCCTGTTTCGGGCAAACGGTACGAGCCATTATCACTAGGACCGCCGTAGGAATAAAGATTGGCATAACGGTATTTTTCGTTCGCGCTGCCGGGGTCGCCCTTTATCATCAGCTTCGTGTCGAAAGCATAAGTAATATAAAAACGCGGGTCGCGGTTTTTCCACGGATATTGAGGGTCGTAACCGGATTGCGGGTCGGCAACAGCCGATTCGTAATTTTCATTAATCGGTAATCCGTTTGCCATACCGAAATAGTTGGCATAATTGGCGGTAGGATAAAACGACCAACTGCGGTCGGCCAAAACCCGTGCGCACAGATATTGTTTGTTAAGCGATAAACTGCTGCCTCCATCTTGGGTTGCACTGGAACCAATAGTGTAGGAAGGTCCTCTGAAAATGGCTTCAGTGGAGCCGGGCAACAGGAAGTTTTGTCCCTTTGTCATCCAGATTTCGGAATAGTGCGCAAAATCGACCAAAGCATATTGGGTTTGTCCTGATTCCACCAGTTTCAATACTTCCCCGAAAGCTTCCGCCGACTTTTTACAGTATTCCGCATTGTAACCTGCGCTTCCACCGGAGGCTTTATTCATCAGCGGACTGCCGGCATACAGGTAATTCTTACCCAGATACGAAAGCGCCATAATCTTGTTGATACGCAATTGATTATAGCCCGAAGTAGCCGCTCCGGCTGTGGTGTTGTCCCAATTAATCGGCAATAATTCAGCCGATTTTTTCAGGTCTTCTGCAATTTTATCCGCACATTCCTGATATGTCAGGCGGGGCAAAGTCAATTTTTCGCCTGCCGGCAACAGTCTGTCGATATAAGGCAATCCGCCCCAAAATTTGATTAATTGAAAATGAAACCATCCGCGGAAGAAATACAACTGACCTGCTATCAGATTTTTTTCTTCCTGGGTGCCTGTCATTTTATTCAGGTTTTCGAGACCCATATTGGCTTTCCGGATACCATACCAGCAGCCCTGCCACAAATAGTGATTCCAGCGGTTTCCGTTGGTATCAAAGCCGTTTTCGCTGGTATTGTTGTACAGCCAATTATAAGCACTGATACCGCGTTCGAATACTTTCCAAAAATCTCCGCGGTCTAATCTGCCTAACAGGTCATTTCTTCCGTTGGGACTGTAATATTCCTCTTCTCCCCAGTTCCATGTATTGTTGTACTCGTGCTTGGCAAAATCGGGAATACAATGATATAATTCTTCGGTAAATCCCTGAAAATTATAGAAATTTTTGTATGCGGCTTCGGGGTCAATCTCTGTTGCCGGTTCCCTATCCAAATAATTTTCACAGGAAACCAATCCTATCATCAGCGAAAGGATTCCAAAAAAGAAAATATTTTTCATTTGTTTTTTCATTTTTACTGTTATAAAGTGATTTTAATACCCAAATTAAAGCGTTTCATTGTAGGATAAGCAGTTGTTGAATAAGTGCCTCCCGCCATATTCGATTCGCGGTCGTCCGGCATTTTTGACCAGAACCAAAGGTTGTTTCCATTCAGGTACAAGCGTAAGGAACTGATACCCGATTTTTTGACCCAACGGGAATCGAATGTATAGGATATTTCCGCATTTTTCAGACGAACGTAGGAACCGTCGTACATAAAACGGTCGCCCCGATAATTGCTGTTCGGATTTGAAAGCAAACGAGGTACGGGAATATCGGCATTCACATTGTCTTTTGACCAATAAGTTCCTATATCATAAGCAACATTCCGATCTGTCCTGTCAAAACTGGAAAGAACTACCGAACGGGTGACATTTTTTACTCCGTAGAATTGAATAAAAACGCCGAAGTTTTTCCAATCGAAACCGACAGTTGTATTGTAGGTGTTCTGCGGATTGCCCGAATAAGCATACGGAACTTTGTCGTTTGCATCGTCGATTACGCCATCCGCATCAAAATCGACAATGTAGTAACTGCCGGGTATTTTGTTGTCGCCGGAGGTAAACGGGGTGCTTCCATACAGTTCGTCCCAGGTATTGTAATACCCCTGACTAATGTGAGAGGTTGCCTGCCCGTTGGCGTATCCCGCTTTTTTCCTGTAATCGGGGTACAATGCAGGGTCGTCGGCATCTATTATTTTGTCTTTTGCATGTGTCATGCTTGCATTTGCCCACAAGCGCATCTCTTTCGTCAGCATCTTGTTGAATTTAAGTTCTATTTCATACCCGTTTGCTTCCACTTTGCCCAGATTGGCGGTGGGCGCCTTAACGCCGAAATAGGACGGAACGGCGCGACTGCCGCCATCCAGCAAAATATCGGTGCGGTAGTCGTTAAACAATTCGAATGTGCCGGCTAATAAACTTTTGAATATCGAGAAGTCCACGCCAAAATTCTTTTTTGTAACCGTTTCCCAATGAATATCCGGATTTCCCAATTTTGTTTGCCTGTACCATGTGTAAGGACTTGTTTGTCCTGCGCCGGTATTTACACCCTGCACAGCATTGCCGCTATACGCCCATTCGTCCATATAGAGGAAACGGGTGCTAATGTTGTCGTCTCCGATTTGTCCGTAAGATGCTCTTATTTTAAGCATGTCCAGAAACTTCAGGCTTTTCATGAATTTTTCTTCGCTAAGCAGCCAGCCGACTGCACCTGACGAGAAGAAAGCAAAACGGTTGTCTTTGCTAAACCGTTCCGAGCCGTTGTAAGCCCCGTTGTATTCAATAAAATACTTGTTGTCGTAATTATAGGTGGTACGGAATACCCAGTCTTCGCGGTAAAAAGGGATTTCGCTACCGGTTGACTGTTCCTGACGCATAAAGTTTCCCATCAATGCAACATTGTGTTTCTTCCAAAGCGTAGTTGCGTAATTGAGTTGCGCCTGGTAATTCAAACTGCGATACGTAGTTTTGTTCTCCATTTCACCACCCCGTGAAGTCCATCCGAGCGTAGGAACCCAATCGAAGTTTGTGTTTGTATTCAGGGAATACCGGTAGGTTTCCATTCCGGTTTTGGGGTCAATGTATTTTCTTATTTCATCGTTGCCGTCCTGAATACCCCTGTTTATCTCGTTAAAGCTATTGTCCCACGAAACGGATGCCTGCGCCGTTAGTCCTTTTAACAGGAATCCCAAATCCTGGGTAAGCACAAAGTCGGTGGTCAGCCGCGTGGTGGTGGTTTCCTGCAAACCTGCCTTTGCCAACTCCAGCACCGGATTGGGAAGTGCTCCTCCTTCCGTATCGTTTGGAGAATAACCCCACGAACCGTCGGCATACACGGGATAGAAAGCGTCCGCCGGCATAGAATACATTCCCGACATGATTTTTCCTTCTTCATAACTGCCGACACCTTTTCCCCATGGACCTTTTTTTACTCCGTAAGAACCGAAAAGATTCACCTTAAACGTAGTTGTCTTGCTTAAATTGAAGTCCAGATTGGAGCGGGAGTTAATCCGGTCGTATCCGAATCCGGATGTGTATCCCCGACCGAGGTCGAACTCTTTAAAAAGATCGCCTTCATGGATATAATCTATGGCGGTAAAATACTTTACAAGTTTGGTGCCTCCCGAAATATTGATATTTGTATTATAGGATACGGCATAATCATTGAACAAATAATC
>CAZDSY010000066.1:0-12571 GCA_964508285.1 uncultured Paludibacter sp. | reverse complement strand
ACCAATATAAGCGGGCTACTGTTGTTCCACGAAGTTTGAGCGCGGATAAGGATGCGTGGGTCTTCTTCGCCCGGTCTTCCAGTACTCTGAACTGTTATAAGTCCGGGTATATTACCTGAAAGCGCAGCTCCCAGACTGGAAACACCTCCCGTACGTTCGAGTACTTTTCCTGTTGTTTGAGAGATAGCTCCCACAACACTTTCTTTTTTCTGTTGTCCGAAACCAACGACTACCACTTCTCCCAAAGCAACTACATCTTCACGCATGACAACTGAAATGTTATTATCATCGACTACATTTACTTCTTGTGATATCATTCCCAAATAAGAAATGAGCAAAGTTTGCTTTCCAGCAGGAATATTCAGGGAAAATCTTCCATCAATGTTGGTTATTGTACCAACAGACGGTTTCCCTTTCAGTACTATTTGTGCTCCAATGACAGGTTCCTGCCTAACATCTCTCACCTCTCCCTTTAAGATTCGATTGTTGTTTTGGGCAAATGCCGACAAACAGCCAAAAAGGATGTATAGGAAAAATAAATACGTTGATAATGGTAATTTTCTAATTGATTTTTTCATTTCTCTACTGATTTTCTCTCTATTTTATAAATATCTTTTTTAATATGGTTCTGCCGTCCGACATTAGATTTTTTACTATAAAAATGCCTGTTAAGTCACCGTTTCCGGGAAACACTTTTTGTCCCATCAGGTTGTAATATTCTGCAGATACAATCGTTGCATTTTCGTGGGATAATTCAGGAATACTTGTAGTAGCTTTCTCTTCTATTACAATATTGTCAAGATACAGCGAACTTGTCGATTTGTTGGCTTTGAACAAGAGCGTATTGTCTCCCGCGTTTAATTGAATTTCCACTTCGTTCACAGTCCAATCGTCCGCCGAAGTTGTTTTTGCCAATTCAAGTGTCTTCACTTTTGTGCTGTTCACATATAAATCAATGGTTTTGACCTCTGCTACCGGAGCGCTATATCTTGTTTTAAGCGAATAAGTTCCCTTTTTCGGCACGTTCACTTTTTTCCGCATGGCTGCCGCCGTATTGCTTCCAAAAATAGAATAACCCAGCGCCTCATATCCTGCCACGGATGTTGCTTTAGAATAAGATATACTTTTATATTCAAAATCTTCAAACTCGTGTTGTCGCGGCCCTGTATAAACCGGTGGAGTTGCCGGTTGAATAATTGCCGTAGTTGCCGGATATTGCGTTATCCTGTCGCTTGCATTACCGGAACAGTTAATGGTTACATCCAATGGTCCATTATGTTTAACTCTCAATGTATATACGTTATTTGTCCATGATTCGGCTGCCGTTATTGTGCCGGAACCGCTGCCACCTCTGTTTGTGTAGGAATAAGCGGGTTTGCTTGTGGCTCCGTATATTCTTATGGTATCTTCTCGAAGCAATACCGCTTCGTCTGTTACTGCCGAACAAAAGTTATTCAGATAAATTTCCAGTTTATTGCTAAACTCATTTATCACTGCCATGCTATAGTTCGGGTGTGAAATTTCCATCCTTTCGCATGTATTATACTTAAAAGGAATGTTGCCCGAAGCCGGCGTGTTTTTTTGGTAAAACGCATCATCAGCCGACTCGCCCATATACGGATTATAAGTAACCCATGTGTTTTCAATTCTTCCTGCGTAAATATCGCCGGTGTATTCTTCGGGGAACAGCGTGTTAAATTCATTTACTTTGGCTTGTATGTTATTCCAACGATTAGAATAGGCAGATTTTTTAACCACAAGATCAAAATCGCCTGTTTCGTAAGTTCCTTCCTGAAAAACAGTCGGGATAGTCGGATAACGCCCTGTACTTTTTGTCCATTTATTGTTATTGCTGTATTCGCCATCCATGGCATACAGACCTGTAAAAAGCGAACTTTCTGAACTGTATTTATTGGCATTACTTCCGACGGTAGCATCGTTTACATAAGCGATTTTAGTCCGTTCAATCACTTCCTCTCTGCTTGGGATACGGAAAGAACCGTTTATGAATTTCCGGAACACATCCAGATTGTTGTTGGTAAAATTGGCATGTGTTTTAAACTTTTTGCTTGTATAGCCGTCCGACGACACTTGATTGCCATCGCCCAGAACGGCTATTTGCCATGTAAGTTCGGGACCGTCGGAAACTGTTTGTCCTGTCAGCAAACCATGTTCTACAATGGGAATAATCCCCAACACTTCAGGAAAAGGTTTTTCGGCTCGGGCATCAATATACGTCCAACCGCAATTATCGAAACGAATACCGTAATTCCCGCAATATCCCGAAAGATAAGTTCCCAAACAGGTACTTTCCACATCGTAGAAACCGCGACTTGTTGTATATTTTTCAAAAACAATAAAATTTTCCTTGTAACTTTTAGCGGCAGACCTTAAACGTCCGCTACGTTTGAGAAATGCTACGGCATTGTTTTGTGGGGCATTGATGGTTTGAGCATTGCTCACAAACAGATACCCTCCATATTCATTAGCCAGTTGAATTAATTTGGAAAACAAGGTAAGTCGTGCATCAAAATCGTCTTCAGTAGGAAATCCCCAACATTGTTCAGCAAAATTATATCCGATAAAATTAGGATATGTTTGGAAGAAATATTCGTAAATATCGTTGTCGGTTTGTGTGTAGGGCAGATTGTTTTTGTAACCGCTTGCAGGCTGTATTGTACACCATACGCGATATTCTGCGCAAGTCCGCACCCACGACTCCAGTATCGACACTGTATTGACATTTGCACCATAAGGACCAGTCCCTGCATCAGAAACCGAGAGAGCGACATTAAAAACCACATACGGTCGAATATCCTCCGGTACAATTTCGATAACCTTTTTCGGGTCGGCATTTACCCATACATCAACATGTATTACCCACATCGGACTTGAAGGCGAGAGTGGACGCCGTAGAGGTACCTGGGCATTAACACTGAACCACATACCTACAAACAAAAGGAACAATGTCGCAAAACAAAAAATCCTAGTAAAAGGGGAGATGTTTTTCATTATTTATAAATTTAAGATTGACATGAAACTGAAAGCAAAATTAAAGTGAATCACATTCCTTAGCTTATATTTATAGATTTTTGATTTATAATAATAGGTCTATATGCCGTTTTCAGTTAGTTTATTATTTCTTTTTTTCTGAACAAATACATTCTTCCGGCTTTTGTCGGAATGTCGTACTCGAACACCTCTTTTAAATCAACTCCTTTTAAAACAGTCTGTCCCGAAACAATCGGCTTTACAATTTCTATGGGATTCAACAGCGGATTGGTATTTTTTCCTTTTGCCTCCCATATTTTTTTTCCTTTAAGTGGAACATACGAGCGAAGGCGCAAATTCCCTCCTGTTTTTGACAATACCGATACTTCAGATACTTCTCCGTTTTCCCATTTCATGGAGATTTCAAATCCCCCACGCGCCACGATTCCCGAAACAGAACCGTTTTTCCACGCATCAGGGAGTGCAGGGAGCAAGTGAACCGCGCCGTCATGGCTTTGCATCAACATTTCAGCCACGCCTGCTGTCAGTCCTAAATTCCCGTCAATCTGGAACGGCGGATGCGCCGTAAAGAGATTCGGATAAGTTCTTCCGTCTTTGTTTTCTCCCTTATCGGCGAGCGTAAGCATGTTGTTAATGATTTTATAAGCGTGGTTTCCATCCAATAAACGCGCCCACAAGTTCACTTTCCAGCCGATAGACCATCCGGTAGCCATATCTCCTCGATGAATCAATGAATTACGCGCCGCTTCAAAAAGTGAAGGAGAGGTATAAGGTGAAATCTGACTGCCTGGATACAAACCGTATAAATGAGATACATGCCGGTGTTCATCTTTGGGATTGTCGTTATCTTCCAGCCATTCCTGAAGCTGTGCATATTTTCCTATTTGCATGGGAGGAAGTTTTTTCGCCATCGTGACAAGTCGATTACGGTATTCCGTATCTTTACATAGAATTTCGCTTGCCAGGGCGGTCTTCATCAACAAGTCGAGGACGATTTGATTATCCATGGTACAACCCGCAGTAACAGGCCCGTGTTCGGGGGACATGGACGGACAAACGACCATCCAGCCTCGTTTCGGATGTTCAACCAAAGACGAAAGAAAAAAATCAGACGCCCCTTTCATAATGGGATAGACGCCTGCTAAAAATGTTTTATCTCCCGTATAAAGATAATGTTCCCAAAGGTGTTGGCACAACCAGGCGCCTCCCGAAGGCCACATCCCCCATTCAGCACCGTCAATAGGACTTGTAACCCGCCACAAATCGGTATTGTGGTGAGCTACCCAGCCTTCGGCGCCGTACAGGATTTTTGCCGTTTCGCGTCCGCTTTCGCTTAATTCCCGCAACATCTGAAACAGCGGTTCGTGGGTTTCGGACAGGTTTGTTACTTCGGCCGGCCAATAATTCATTTCCGTATTGATATTGATGGTGTATTTGCTGTCCCATGGCGGCGTCAGCGAATTAGCCCAAATGCCCTGTAAATTTGCAGGCTGCCCTCCCGGCTGGGAAGAAGAAATCAACAAGTAACGTCCAAACTGAACTAATAACGCTACCAGGGCGGGGTCCTGGTTATCTTTAAATGCAGCAATCCGTTGAGTGGTTGTCATTCCGTTTGCTTCCGGTTGATTTCCCAGGTACAGTTTAAATCGATTGAACTGTTTGGAATAAATGGCGGAATGTTCTTTTATTGCCGAACGATAATCTTTTTTGATAGCTTTTTCAAGTTTGGCGGATGCGCGTTCCGCCTGAGCGTTTCCTACTGTTTTATAATCAATAAAATTAGTCCCTGTTGAAATATAAATGACGGCTTCCGTTGCATTTGAAACGGAGATTTTATTGTCATCAACCGTAACATTTCCGTCCTTGTTTTGGATAGAAGTTTGTATCTGATAGCGTATTTTGCCGGCAATTCCTTCGTGGCCGGAACCTTCTCCTGCTAAAATCAGTACGTTATCTTTTTTTAAGATAGCGTGCTTTGCCGGAGATGTGTATTGCAGGTCGAAGGAAAGTGTATTTTTTTTACTGGCGGTAATTTTCATGATAATTACATCGTCGGCAAATGAACTGAAAACTTCGCGGGTATAATTTACTCCGTTTACCCTGTAGCGTGTCGTTGCTACCGCACGATTAATATCAAGTTCACGATAATAATTTTCATATTTCGTATGTTCGGGAAAATTCATGATCACGCTTCCAGCTGTCTGGTATGGCATTCCGTGTGTGTGGGTAAAAAATGTCCGGTTGATAAGTTTTGCTGCCTCGCTGTTTTTCCCTTCAAAAATGAGGTTTCTGACTTCAGGGAGGGCATCCAATGCTTCCGGTTTATCGTTGCGGTAAGGGCCTCCGCCCCAGATAGTTTCTTCGTTGAGCTGCAGCTCTTCCCTTTCGGGGATTCCATATACCATTGCGCCGAGCCGTGAGTTGCCCAAAGGCAATGCTTCTTCCCATATAGCAGCAGGGCGGTCGTACCACAAAATCAGGTCGCGGTTCGATTGAGATACTGACTTGCCAAATGATAAAAAATTAATATTTAACAATAATAGTACAGACAAAAAGCGGTATTTGTTTTTCATGGTATTATTTTTAATATTTAGAACTGATTACACAAAACAAATGTAGCGAATGCTTTATTTTCGTATCTATAATTATAGACATTTGATTTAATATTTTAAATAAAAAAAGCGCCTTACTGTTAAAGTAGGCGCTTTTTAAAAGTCATTGACAATTAATATATTATATCTTTGTGGGTGCTTTTCCGAAATGTTTTTTAAATGCCGTACTAAAATACTCGACATATGAAAATCCGCACATCTCGCTGACCTCCGTAACCGTATATTTTTTCGATTGCAACAATTCCAAAGCATGGTTTAATCGGATGGATTTAATAAAATCAACCGGTGATTGGTCGGTTAAGGATTTTATCTTTTTATAAAGGACAGAAGAACTGACATTCATAGCAGAAGCAAACTCGTCTTTGTTAAAACTTACATTTGTCATATTCATACGAACTATTTCTATGGCTTTTTTAATAAATTTATCGTTGAGTTCATTTATCAATATTGGTTCATCGTCATTTTTATTTATCAGTTTTAAGGCTCTTTCTCTGATTATTAATCGATTTTGGACGATAGATTTGATTCGCTGTAAAAGTAGCATCATGTCAAACGGTTTGGTCAGGTAATCATCTGCGCCCAACCCCAAGCCGTATAATTGTTCAGCTTTTCCTGTCAGCGCCGTGAGTAAAATAATAGGGATATGAGAGGTTTCGTATGTTGATTTCATTTGGCGGCAAAGATCAAAGCCGTCCATATTAGGCATCATCACATCAGATACCACCAGATCGGGTAATTGCTTTTGAATGATTTCCCATGCAAGTAAACCGTCTTCAGCTGTAAAAACGTCAAATTCAGTCTGAAGCGAAATCAACAGGAAATTCCGTAAATCGTCGTTGTCTTCCACAATTAAAATACGCATTTTCTTTTGGTGCTCTTTTGGTGCGGTTTGCTTCAAAGGTATAATCGTTAAATCGGGAACAGGAACATGTCCGGCCTCATTATTGGCATGAACCGGCTTCATTTCTCCTGTTACTTCCCTGAAAGGAACTGTTATTTTAAAAGATGACCCCATGTTTTCCTGACTAACACAACGAATGATTCCGCCATGTAATTCTATAAATGTTTTAACCAAAAGCAAACCAATACCTGATCCCACAATTTTGGAATTAACGGCGTTGTCGCTTCGGTAAAATTCTCGGAAAAGTTTCTTCTGCGCTTCTTTGTTGATTCCAATGCCTTGGTCTGTAACTTCCAATGTCCAATTTTTGTGAGTACCGTTAAAAACAATTTGGACGTGACTATCGGGATGAGAATATTTAATAGCATTGGAAAGTAGATTGTCAATCACTTTTCCAATCAAGGATTCATCAATTGCTACTGGATATACTGATGGTTCAAAAGAAAAATTCAATTCTATATTCCGGCTTTGAGCAAAGGAGTCGAACATCATTTTGCGTTGAGCAATCAATTGTACTAAATCTGCCATTTCAAGCGAGAGTTGTCCTTTACCAATATCGGCCTTATGAAAGTCCAATAACTGAGTAGAGACCGAAGACAACCGCCTTGTTTGTTCGGTTGCCAAACGTAAATAATGCATTCCCGTTTTCGACAAACTTAATTCTTTATTTAATTCTTCAATCGGCGCTTTTATAAGCGTAAGAGAAGTTCGAATATCATGAGCCGTATTGGTAAAGAAACGGATTTTATCTTCCGCATGGCGTTGTTTAAGCCGGTCGATATAATAGCGTAAAGAAAAATACAGGATAGCGCCAGTCAGAAAAAAGATAATCAAGCGAAACCACCATGTTTTCCAAAACGGCGGCATGACATGCAGAATCAGTTCGCGTTCGGCAATGATTTGCGAAAGCGAACTGTCATATAACCGAATCATCAATCGAAAATCTCCGCTGGGGATATTATTATAAGTAAGCATCCGCTGATTGGAAGGTTTTGTCCAGTTGGCATCCAGGCCGTCCATTTTCCACGAAAACTTGAAATCGGTAGCAGCCGACCCGATAGGAATCATTTCCAATGTCAGCGTGTTTTGATTATAGTTCATCGTCAGTTCTTGCAAACTGTTGAGCGGGACAGATACTCCGGCGGAAGAATTACTGCGGATCGAATGTCCCGACAGGGAAATATCCTGAAAAAAGATTTTTCCCGACATTGGCAACTGACGGAATGCTTCAGGGTCGAAAAGAAGCGCACCCTTATTTGTCCCCAATATGAGTTGTCCGTTTTTAAGTTTACAATGGGCGCCCCTGTTGAATGAAACAGAAGAAAACGGGTGCGAAAAATAAGTGAAAATACTGTTATCTTTCGGGTTAAACAAAAACAATCCCTTTTCAGTGCCTCCCCAAAAATATCCCGAATGATACAAAATACTGTTCACATAATTTGATGGTAATCCCGAATCGATAGTGAATTTTTGAATGTCGCGAGTAGCGATGTTGTATTTAATAAGCCCTTCTCCTTGTGTGCACCACCATATATTTCCATCTTTTATCAAAACATCTTGTCCCAAATAACCGGATATTAATACCTGGCTTTTTTCCGTTTGCTTATCCAATAATTCCAATCCAAACGCACACGAAAACAACATTTTTTGAGGCGATAATTCGGTAATAGTGCTTATGGAATGGGGTGTGTAACTGCGAAACCGCTTTTCGTTCTCAATCCAGCAACACACGTTGCCCTTGTTGCCTCCTACCCACATATTCCCTTCGCTGTCCTTAAAAATGTCCAATACAAACGATATATTGGGTTCTCCAAAATAATGCGCTATTTCTTTCCCCGAATTTTTATCCAATACATATACGCCCGACGAATAACTTCCTGCCCATATACGCCCGTTATTGTCTTCGCATATTGCGAGAAACACTTTAGCCTGTTCCCTTTCGTTATGATAAAAGGTGTTCCATTTGCCCGATGAAACATTCCAACGGCTGATTCCATTGTTGGTTGCAAACCAGATATTTCCCTGACTGTCCTCCAATATTTTATTAACACTATTATTACACAGGGAATTAGGATTGTTTATCTGATGAGTAATTTGATTGACCAAAGGCGACGCCTGTTCAAGAAACGATACGCCTCCAGTGTAAGTACAAACCCATACACGCCGACTAATGTCATCGTATAAAATATCATACACGCCATCCCCTTGCAGGGAAGATGGATTATCGGCATCTTCCGTATAAATATTCCGTATCTTGTTATTTGTTTTGTTTAATTCCCATAAACCTTGCCCGTCAAAACCAATCCAAAGTGTTGAATCCGTGTTTATTTCAATATCCAATATGGGTTGCTTCGGAAAAGTTTTCAGATTCAGTCTGGAAAAAATGCCCTGTTTTATATCATAATAAAACATCCCATTTGAGCGGCTTCCTATCCATAATCTGTTCATTGCCTTATCATAACACAATGAAGTGATAGTGGAAGCAAGAACAGGCATATTTCCAGAAAGAACTTTCACCTTGGACCTCCGAACATCGAACAAACAAATACTGTCGGATTTAGTCAAAAGAAACTGATTTTGGTCATACCAAACATGCCGGACATTAGAATTAAATATGCAAGATAAATTGCCTGAAAAATACTTGTAAAGTCCTGTTGAAGAAGTAATCCAAAACACACCCTGCTCATCAATAAGAAAATTATTTATGCCCGCATAATTGATATTCAACATTTTGCTAATATCAAACAAAAATTCAAAACTATCCGTTACAGCATTGTAAAGAAAAACTTGCCCATTGTTGGTATAAACAACTAAAATAGAGTTTTGATAGCATAATTTGACGTCGCTGACATTTGCCGTTTGATAAGGAAGCTGGTAAATACGGCAATCCTCACCGGTCAGCCGTAAGATACCGGTTTTGGAAGAGACCCAAATGAATCCATAATCATCTTTGCAGACAGATGATGTTTCGCGAAGCGAAATTCCAAACATATCATTGATATTGTAAAACTTCACATTTTTAGCCAGAGAAACCTGTGCTATAATAATCAATGAAATAAAAAGTACTTTTTTTTTCATAGGATAGCTTTTTATTTATGTGAATCAGTATTTAAAAAATTAGATTTATGAAAGCAATAGATAATTTACCAAATAAATGAATAAGTAATCCGACAGTAGATATAACTTTCATCGCTTTTTGAATTTTTGTTTTTCATTTAACCAGCTAAAGAACGACTCAATTGGTTGTCTGACTCTTGAAACAGCACATGAGAATAAGTCATTGAAGGCTTTATCTCTTTGTTTTATTTCATAAGTCTGCCCCTTAATTCTTTTAACAGGAGTAAGATTTCAATATACTTAGTAAAATTGTGGTAAATTTATTCTAAGATACTAATTATAAGAGAAATAATAAAACGTTTTTAAGATAAATTATATATTTTTTTATTGGTAATCAACATATTAAAAACAATTGAATTGTGGGGTTTTTAACTCCTGATTTGCATTAATATTACAAAGGTACGTTTTTTATCCAATAACGAGCAAATTCTACTCCTCTTAAAACGGTATAAATTCTGTTTTGAATTAATGTTCATTCAGGCATGTAATTCATATAAAAAAATGATGATAAAAATGAGGCTCCATAAAAAGAAGTCAGTATGAAAATTTTCTGATCTGCCTTTAAATTTTGCAAGAAGATAAATTTTGTCAAATTATCTTAAAAATGATTTCAGGACAAGTTTTAATTTTTGGTAACTACTCAGCACCAATAAAAATGTATTAATAGTTATTTGCCACGGCAAAAATCGCCAAGAAAGGATTTTGATTGTTCTTTTTGGCGGTTTGAGCGATTGAATGAATTTGATAGTAAGCGTTTGCACCCTATTGGGATTTAAACATGCCACTCACTTTTTGTTTTACTTTTAGATTTCTGACGGCTCTTTCGGAGGCATTGTTTTCGTATGGAACGTCAGGATCAAAAAGGAACTTAAATACATACTCTTTGTATTTTGTCTGACTTTTAATCAGGGCAATAATCTTTTGATGCAGATTATCAGTACATGTTGTTAGTAAGTTTTAAAATTTATCTAAAATTGAATTGTGATCGATATTCTCACACGACTCTGTTTTTCTTTTGTGTATAGCCCCCCTTATTAGCTTTGCTAATTCAGATGACCATTTTTGTTTGGTATCCAGGTCTGTCAAAAATGTCAACTCCCTTAAAATGTAAGCTAAGCATATTTGATGGTCAGCTACATTCATATTAAAATACGAGCTGTGACGGTCGGCAACCAATATCGACCTCGACAATCCTCTTTTAAACTGACTGTCTCTATAGCTAGATTGTTCTACTCTGTTGCGAATCTCGTTATATGCTCCTAACGATTTATCGGAAACATCTTTGAGTATATTATCAATTGTTCCGTGACTTAATGTTTCAGTATGTACTTTTAGTTGCCCTATTCTTTATCGCAATGTTAATTTACGAAGTTGTTTCATTTGTTTGTTTTTTAATGGAGTAAATCGAAAACTTTCTTATTTCTTTGATGCTATATGAAACGAAGATACAACACTAAAATTTTCGGAGAATATAAAAAACAAATCAGTACTCGGACTTCACAAAAGTTTAAACAATCTGAATAAAACCATTGTGACAATCAAAATAAAAAGCGAAACAAACGAACGGTTTTTCCGAGAACTTATAGAGCATTCTACTACTGGTTTAATGTCAATAGATCCGGATGGTTACGTGGAAGTAATGAATAAACAGGCAAAAAAGTACTTAAGCATTTTGAGTATCTCTAATATCCGTTTGTTACAGCAACTTAATCCGTCTGTGTATAAAATACTAGAAACTATCAAGCCTGGAGAAAAAGTAATTTTGAAGCAGATTATTAAAAATAATCTGATCAATTTATGTATCCAATCTTCTGAACTGTATTTTGGTGAAAAACGTTATCAGCTAATTTCATTTCAAGATATTCGTCATGAATTAGAGGAAAATGAAATTGATTCGTGGCAAAAACTGATACGTGTTATGACTCACGAAATTATGAATTCGATTGCGCCCATTACCTCATTAACCAATACGTTGATCCGATTTTTCAAAAAAGATGAGAAAGTCCTGCTTCCAGAAGAATTGACAACAGACGACATCATTAATACATTGACCGGACTCGCCGTTATTGAGGATAGAGGCAAAGGGCTAATGCATTTCGTTGATAATTACAGGGAGTTGACCAAAATTCCTAATCCTGTTTTTGAACCCATGAATATTCATACTTGGTCTGATTCTTTTGAATTCTTATTTCGTTCTGAATTTCAGCTGAACAATTGAGTGTATCAAAGTCAGATCAATTCGAGTTTAAATACAGTTCTAACCGATGAAAAGCTTTTCGGTCAGGTAATGATTAATCTGATGACTAATGCAATGGATGCGATTAGACAAAATAGTTTCGACAATTCTGGTAAAATTACACTTGCTATTCGTTCATCTTCTTCTCACACTATTCAATTTGTTTTGTCAGATAATGGTTGCGGAATTGACGAATCTTTAATTGATAAGATTTTTATCCCTTTCTTTACAACCAAAGAAGGGGGAAATGGAATTGGGTTGAGCCTATCACGACAAATCATACGAAAATTAAACGGAAAAATTTCTGTTCAATCTGTCAAAAATAAAGGAAGTGTGTTTATAGTGGAAATATAGACATTTGAGAGCTTATAATGACATCTTGATTATAGGTGTTTATGCAAAGCATTTTGATTATTCAAAAATGCAAACTTTAGTGCAGGGTGCAAGCGTTTCTATATATAGAAACTTGCACCTTGCACAATGTATAAATATGTAGTAATTTGGTACTTGCGTATATCAAAATAATTGTGTATATTTGAACTCGAAAGTTTAGCAGACAATCATAAGTCATTGACAGTCAAAAGTGATTTTTTTAGTATATTTCCTAATTCGTACCCCATAGAGGCATAATTAGATATAAGCAACTGAATTACAATAGAGTAGCATGAGAGGTTCACAAACCTCTCTCTCCGC
>CAZDSY010000065.1:0-16406 GCA_964508285.1 uncultured Paludibacter sp. | reverse complement strand
TAAAAATATATTGCATATTGAAAGCTCCTGACCATTGTAAGCTAAAACGTTGACTGTGAGCAATAGCTGCTCCGGCAGCAAACTCCCATTGCTCTGTTTTTTGTTCTATCCCGGCAAATCCTGTCGATATTAATCTTTCATTATATTTAGTGTAAAAAGCATTTTTTTCGAACAATGCTTTAATTGGTTTATCCATGTTTTCTCCTAAAACACTGCTGAAAATATTTTCTTTACGTATTTCGCCTCCTGCTGTAAATTTTCCGTATGCTATCGGCATATTCATATTTATTTTAAATCCACTCGTGTTATTCAAATGGTAATTATGACCGACATACCAGACAGGAATTTTTTCGGGATATCTAAAAAGCTCAAATCTGTCGGTATGACCTCGGTAATATACCTGTGAGTGGAGTTGTAAATTTTTTATTGCATAATTCCAATTGATTGCTCCATAAAATGTTCGGGTATTGTCGTATTGGTCGGGGTAAGTGAGGGAGTAAAATCCGTTGGCTCCATATTTTTTTTGCTGATAAGCCAGTTGCAACTCATATCTACCGGCAGATTTTGTTCTGAAAACTGACTGAAAATACGCATCCTGCATATTATAATCAGTATTTGGCTTATAACCCTTACTTTGATTGTTTGATGCCGAGAAAGTAATTTCATTCCTTTTACCCGCTTTATGAACTGAAAAATTTTGCATATAGGAATTAAAACTTCCACCGCTGAGTTTTATTTTTACATTATTTTCAGTGTTTTGCTTCGTGACGATGTTGACTGCTCCGCTATAAGGATTGATGCCCAAGATTAAAGCTTGCACTCCCTGAATTATTTCTATTCGTTCAATATTTGATATATCAACCGGAATATCAAGGTTATAATGACCCGTTTGCGGATCGGTGATATTTACTCCGTTCAGTAGTACAATAACCTGATCGAAAGTTCCTCCACGTAAGCTAATATCAGCTTGAGTTCCGTTTACACCTCTGGTGCGAATGTCGGCGCTTGCAAGCTGTTCAAGTAATCCATCGATTGAGGCAACCGGCATTAGTTTAATTTCTTCTTTCTTGATTTGATGCAGGGTTTTGTCGGGAGTGAATGCCATCAAATTTTTGCGGGCAGTAATATCAACTTCAGTTAATTTTACTTTTATCGTATCAGTTTCGGTGGAATTTGCTATGTTATTTTGTAATACTGTGAGAACTAAAGCAATAAAATAATATCTATTCATAATAGTTTTAAATAAAAAAGGTTGATGCCGGAAAAATCCACGCATCAACCTTTGGTTCTGTTGATTGAATAAAATAAAAAATGTCGAATGAAAAATTATAAGGCTGGTTACCTACAGCTATTTCAAAAGCAAAAAAGTTGAGATTGTCACTGAATTTTACTTGCTCTGGCAATTCCGAAAACGCTGAATCTTTATTTTCAGTATCATTAATTTTAAATATAGTGTTATTTTCGCTTAAGGAATTTTCCTGTTTTTTCAGTAAACAATCAGCTATTGAAGCTTTCAACCTGCCAATGCTCACACAAGAGGAAATACTTGCAAAAACAGCATACTTAGCTCTGCTCCAACGTTTAAATCGGAGAATGTTGCCATGTTTTTTGGTGTATTGCTTTTTAGTATCCATTTTTATTAAAAAGCCTTACTGTATTTCTCAATAAGGCTTTTTTAAAATTATTTGAAGTGATTATTTCTTTTCTTCTTCGTTTGAGGCATGAATTCCTTTTTTACGTTTACGCATAAAGAATTCATAACTGATAGGCGATGCCACAAAAACTGAAGAGTAAGTACCGATAGCAATACCAAACAACATTGCGAAAATAAATCCGCGAATGGTTTCTCCACCAAAAGAGAAGATTGCAAGCAATACCACCAGTGTACTCATGGCTGTACTGAATGTACGGCTTAATGTTGCGTTGATAGCATCGTTCATTACAGTTAATCTGTCGCGTTTGGGGTAAAGTCCAACATTTTCACGAATACGGTCGAAAATAATTACAGTATCGTTAACAGAGTAACCTACAACAGTTAAAATAGCAGCAATGAATGATTGGTCAATTTCCATTGAGAAAGGCATTATGCTGTAAAGTAACGAGAATGTTCCAATTGTAATCAGCGCATCATGAGCTAGTGCAACTGTGGCACCAACAGCATATCCGAATTCGCGGAATCGAACAAAAATATACAAGCCAATCGCAATCAGAGCAAATACTACTGCCCATACTGCTGCGGTTTTAATATCATCTGCAATTGTTGGTCCAACTTTTCGTGAGTTTTTAATATAATTTTCTACAAATTGATCTTTGGTAACCGATTTTTTAAGTAACGGACTAAGCCCTTTGTAAAGAATTTCTTCTATTTCATCATCAAGTGTTTCAGAATTGTCATTGATTTTGTATTTGGTAGAAATACGTACCTGATTTTCGTTTCCAATTGTTATAACCTGTACTGCATCACCTTCAAATGAATTTTGGAGCAACGAACGAACATAATCAGTTTTTACAGGCTCGTCGAAGCGTACGATATAAAAACGTCCTCCTGAAAAGTCAACTCCAAGATTTAAGCCTCGTGTCGCAAATGAAATTAAGCTTATTACAATCAAAGTCCCTGAAATGATATAAGCAATTTTACGTTTCCCGATAAAATCGAATTTAATATTCTGCAGGAATTTTTTAGTAAGTGGTGTTGTGAAGCTCAGTTCTTTTGCATTATCGCGTTTTGCATACATCGATAACATTAAACGAGTAAGGAACACAGCTGTAATAAATGATGTAATAATACCAATAATAAGTGTGTTGGCGAAACCTTTAATAGGCCCGGTTCCGAAAATTGAAAGTACTATACCGGTGATAAGAGTTGTTACCTGACCGTCAACAATAGCAGAAATTGCGTTTTTGTATCCATCGTCGATGGCACGTTTCATGCTTTTTCCAGCACGCATTTCCTCCCGGATACGTTCGTAAATAATAACGTTTCCGTCAACTGCCATACCTAACGTAAGCACGATACCCGCTATACCCGGAAGTGTTAATACCGCCGAAAAAGAAGCCAGAATACCTATAAGGAAGAAAACATTGGCAAAAAGTGCAGCATCAGCAATTAGACCTGGAACTTTACCATAGTAAACGATCATATAAACAAGGACGAGTAAGAATGCAATAATAAATGATATTAAACCACTATTAATAGCTTCCTGTCCGAGCGAAGGTCCAACTACGTTTTCTTCAACAATACGAGCAGGAGCAGGCATTTTACCTGATTTGAGCGTATTTGCAAGGTCTTTTGCTTCGTCAACAGTGAAATTACCTGTAATTTGTGAATTTCCGCCTGTAATTTCTGTATTAACACGTGGGAAAGAATAAATATAACCATCGAGTGCGATAGCAATACATTTACCAATATTATCCTTAGTCATACGTGCCCATACTTTTGCTCCTTCAGCATTCATACTCATTGAAACATTGGCATAAGCCGACATTTGGCTGAAATCGGCACGAGCATCGGTTATTACGTCGCCTGAAAGTGGAGCGCGTCCATCGCGGTTCGTGATTTTGATTGCTATAAGTTGGAACCATTCACCTTTAGTGTCGATAGCTTTTACACTCCAGCGCAATCCAAGGTCGCGAGGAAGTACTTCACGAACCTGTTTCATTGCGAAGTAATTGTTAATTTTGGCCGTATCGCGACCAAGTGCCATGCCAATCACCGGACCTGGGTATACCTGTCCGCCCTGAACATTCATCTGTAATACTGCAAACAATGGATTTTCCTTACGGTTTTTTTCCATAAGTTTAAGCGAATCAACCGCAGATTCCTGTTTTTTACCTAATTGGGCTTTGAGGCTGTCAACAGCGCTCACAGGTTTTTTTGCATCTAAGCTTGTAGTTTTTGCAATTTGGGTTGTATCTTTTGCTAAAGTATCCTTTGCACCGGCATTCATTGCACCAAGCAGACGATTTGCTTCTGCAAGATTGTTCACAATTTCACTTAATTCGTACGTTTCCCAGAACTCAAGATTTGCTGATCCTTGCAGTAGTTTACGAACACGTTCAGGTTCTTTAACACCCGGAAGTTCAATTAAAATACGTCCTGTATTGTTATTATCACGTTGTATGTTTGGCTGTACTACACCAAAACGGTCAATACGTGTTCTTAATACGTTAAAAGAGTTATTAATGGCACCTTTGATTTCTTCATCAAGTACTTTAATTACATCATCGTCGCTGGTCGAGAGCGAAATTCTGTCCTTCAAATCAAATGTGCTGAAAATTGGAGCAAGTTTAGCTCCCGGGTTCAACTCGCGATATGCCTGAACAAATAAATCGAGATACTGCACCTGACTGTTTGTTTTCTGTCGTTCTGTGGCAAGTTTAAGTGCATCGTTAAATTTCTGGTCAGTACTGTAATCAGCAAGTGAACGAATGATATCTACAACTGATACTTCGAGTGTAACGTTCATACCACCTTTTAAGTCGAGACCAAGGTTGATTTCCTTTTCGCGACATTCTTTGAGGGTATAACCCAGCCATACTTTTTCGTTAGCCACAGAGTCAAGATAATTATACTCTTTCATTTTGTCCCCTGCTGCATATTCTCTGGCTTTTTTATTATAAACGCTTGTTACAACAGTAAAGGACAGATAAAACAAACACACGAGGGTGAGTGCTACTGCAAAAATTCTGATTAGTCCTTTGTTTTGCATGGAAAAAATTATTTTTTAAAAATTATATTTGATTTTTTTATTTGTTTTTTGCGAAATAGTGTGCAAAGATAGTATTTTTTTTATTATAAAAGTCGTTTGTTAAAGCAAACGTCAAAAATAGAATGCTATAAAATTGAAAGATTTAAATTTAAGTGTGATTGGAAATTTATTTAGATAAAAACTGAGAAAATGCAACTAAATGAATTTTCTCAGTTATAAGTTATGTGTGTTAAGCTTGATTAAACTTTAATTAAACACAGATTGGGGTATGATATTTACTGTTGGACATTAGTATGATAAAATTTTTATAAATTGTCTTTAATTAATGATTTATGTTGAATGACAAAGTTGAAAGTTGTCAAAAAATTTTGGTAAAACTTTGACATTCAATGTTCATATATAAAAGATAAATACACATTTAAACAACAAAATGAACTTATTGAAACATATGTAAATTTACTCTTCTCTCCAGCGTTTTGTCAAATCACCGAAAGCATCGATACGCCTGTCGCGAAAAAACGGCCACCAACGACGCACATTCTCAGAGCGTTTTATATCAATTTCAACTATCAAATTTTCTTCTTGAGAATTGCGAGCCTGTGCCAAGAACTCGCCTTGCGGTCCCACTACAAAACTATTTCCCCAAAACTGAATGCCTTTGGTTACACCGGATGGATCAGGTTCATGCCCGGTGCGGTTGCACGAAAGCACATGCAGTCCATTAGCTACAGCATGCCCACGCTGAACTGTTATCCATGCGTTTAACTGTCGGTTTTTTTCTTCTTCTGTATCTGTACTTTCCCAACCTATGGCTGTTGGATAAATTAGCATCTCAGCGCCTGCCATAGCCATCAATCGGGCAGCTTCGGGGTACCACTGATCCCAACAAACCAACACGCCAAGTTTACCGATGGAAGTCTGAATAGGCTCAAAACCCAAATCGCCGGGCGTGAAATAGAATTTTTCGTAATAGCCAGGATCGTCCGGAATATGCATTTTGCGGTATTTTCCGGCAATAGTTCCATCTTTTTCGATAACCACAGCCGTGTTGTGATAAAGTCCGGCAGCGCGTTTCTCAAACAATGAAAGAACCAATACGATACCCAATTCTTTTGCTAGCTTTCCAAACAATTCGGAGGATGGACCGGGAATAGTCTCAGCCTGTTCAAACACATTAGTATCTTCAGTCTGACAGAAATACAAACCGTTGTGTAATTCCTGCAAAACAATAAGTTCAGTGTTTTGCGCTGCGCAACTTCGTATATTTTTCTCCAATTTTGCGATGTTAATCGCTATCTCTGAAGTATTTGATTGTTGAATTAAAGCAATTTTCATTTTCTTAAGTCGTTGATTTTTGTTCTGCGATTATTTTGGAAACTGCATCGTTACGCAATGCAACGAACCATGTTCCTTTACCAGCGCTCGGCAATCTATTCCAACAATTTCTCTGTCCGGAAAAGCTTTTTGCAATTGTTGTTTAGCAATTTCATCCTTTGGTGAATTATAAGCGGGAACTAACACAGCGCCATTTATAATCAAAAAGTTGGCATAAGTTGCCGGCAATCGCTCTCCATGTTCATCGTACATGGCATCTGCCATGGGTAACGGAATCAACCTGTAATAGCCACCTTCGGAAGTACGAAAACTGCGCAATTCTTTTTTCATTTTGCGCAATTCCGTAAAATGTTCGTCATCAGGGTCTTCGCAATAAACATACGCAATCGTGCTTTTATCGGTAAATCGAGCCAATGTATCCACATGACTGTCGGTATCGTCGCCGGCTAAATATCCGTGGTTGAGCCAGAGTACCTGCTTCAGACCGAAATATTCTTTCAGTTTAGCTTCCATATCTTCTTCCGATAAATGATTGCGATTGTCAGACAGCAAACATTCGGCTGTAGTCATTAAAGTTCCCAATCCATCCGATTCAATGCTTCCTCCTTCGAGAATAAAATTATAACAATTACGGTGTTGTCTTTCTCCAAAAACACCTGCCATATACAACCGGCGGGTTATCAGATTATCATGATTGGCGGGAAATTTCATTCCCCAGCCATTGAAAGTAAAATCATATACCACAGGTTTTCCATCCTCAAAAACCGTAATTCCACCATGGTCACGCGCCCATGTATCGTTGGTTGGCATTTCGGCAAAGGTGATTTTTTCTAATTCATCTTCCGAAAAATGAACTTCCACTTCATCGGAATCCACACAGACAATTACAAGATTCTCGCGTTTCAGAATCTCGCGTGCAATATTTACGAAACATTCGGTTACCTCTTCGAGCATTTCAGCCCAATCGGTATCGGCATGTGGCCATGTAAGTTGAACAAATTCCTGTTCGGCCCACTCGGCAGGAAGATATTTTTGAATTTTATCGGACATTTATTTCTTAATAATCAGTACACAAAAATACAAAAAATAGTTATTAGTTCAATTTCCTATCCGAAAGCCTTAACTTTGGACTTTAATTTATAGTGTAAATGAAAAAAGATATAGCCATACTTTATTCCGGCGGAATGGATAGTTCGGTAGCTTTGTACAAATATGCTGATCGAATCCGGTTAGCTGTATCGTTCAATTATGGCTCGAAACATAACGAACGAGAAATTTTTTATGCCAGACAAAATTATGATTTATTGGGTATTGAGCATAGGGTAATAGAAATGGATTTGAACAAAATGGGTTTCGTTTTCGATTTGTTACAATCGGGTGGCGAGATTCCTAACGGGCATTATGAGGATGAAAATATGAAGAAAACAGTAGTGCCGTTCCGAAATGGTATTATGCTGAATATTGCTGCCGGATTGGCAGAGAGAGGATTATAAAAAAAATATTGTTCGTATTTTACCGTGTATATTTAAAATTAATTTTTAAATTTGCACGGTAAAATTATACATTATGAAAATCGAAAGAATTAAAAAACAAGATGTTATTGATTCCTTGTTGAATTTTCCGGTAGTAGCGTTAATCGGGCCACGCCAATGCGGAAAATCAACTTTAGTCAAGCAGATATTATTGTTGTTTCCTGAAAGTATTTATCTTGATATGGAACGTCCTTCGGATTTACAGAAATTAGACAATGCCGAATGGTTTCTCACTTCTCAGAAAGACAAATTAATATGCATTGATGAAATACAGCGAAAGCCCGAGCTTTTTCCACTTATCAGGAGTTTGGTTGACGAATGGCAGAGACCAGGCTGTTTCCTTATTCTTGGATCGGCATCGCGCGATTTACTTCTGCAAAGTTCTGAAAGCTTAGCCGGAAGAATATCCTATAAACGCCTCACTCCATTTCTTTATGGGGAGATTTCGGACAAATTCAGTATGGAAACGTACTTTTCGAACGGGGCATTTCCCAGAAGTATTTTGGCAAAAACTCCAAAGTTATCGTTTGAATGGAGACAAAACTTTATATGGACTTTTTTGGAGAGAGATTTGAAATTCTGGTCAGGTTTTACACCAACCATTATGCGCCGAATGTGGCAAATGTTAGCGCACATTAACGGTCAAATTCTCAACTACTCCGCCATTGGAAATTCTTTGGGTGTATCATCGGCAACTATTAAGAATTACATTGATTTGCTAGAGAATACGTATATGGTTGAGGTTATACCTCCTTACATTTCGAACCTTGGCAAAAGGTTAGTAAAATCACCAAAAATCTATATAGCCGATTCAGGAATCGCAGCAGCGCTCATACAATTGCAAAACTTTGAAGCACTTTCAGGTCATCCGGTTTTTGGTTCTTTATGGGAACAAATAGTGGTTTCTAACCTGAAGGGACATTTCGAGGAAGCTGAGTTTTTCTTTTACCGTACCAATCATGGTGCGGAATGTGATTTTGTAATAAAGCTCAACAATAAGATTTTTGCCATTGAATGTAAAGCATCGTACAGCCCAAATCTATCAAAAGGCAATTACAACGCATTTGAAGATATTCAGCCAAATCATATTTATATTGTTACCACAAATCCTCAAAGCTGGACAATGTCTCCCTTTATGGATGTTGTATCGCTTAGTGATTTGATACAAAAAATCAAGGAACAAATAGAAACCTGATAAAATATTTTTTCGGAATTCCCCGAAAAAAATGTATTTTTGTATGCTTATTCAAATAATTTGATGATAGATTTATTTACGAGTTAAATCCTTTAAAAAATAGCATTTATGCAAACTTTAGTATTAAATGGAGATTCAGCAAGTGACATTAAACTAATAGCTGAAATCGTTATGAAAATGGGCTTGAAAGCAAAAATACTTTCTGAAGAAGAAAAGGATGATATCGGCATGTTGAATGCAATAAAAAAAGGCAGAACTAAAAAATATATCGACACTAACAGTTTTATTTCAAATCTTAGAAAATGAAAGTATTGATTGATAAATCATTTGAAAAAGATGTCAACAAAATAACGGACAAAAAGCTACTTAATACAATTGCCGACTGTATTGAGGACATTCAACTCAAAAGTAAATTATCTGACTTAGTTAATTGTAAAAATCAAACGGAAGCAAGAATTGTTATCGAATAAGAATTGGTGATTACAGGTTGTGATTTATTTTCGAAAATAATGCTATTGAACTTGTTCGCTTTTTACATCGAAGTAAAATGTATGATTTCTTCCCTTGAAAATATATATACTATAACAAAAAAACGTACTGTTCAAACTAATAAATTATAAACTTAAAATAAATAATAAACAACGATGATAAGATGCAATAAAGTCTTTGCTCTTTTATCTTTGTTCTTTATTCTATAATAAAATGGGAAAAGTATTGATTATCGGTGCCGGAGGAGTTGGAACCGTTGTTGTCCACAAAGTGGCTCAAAATCCGGATGTATTTACTGAAATCGTTTTGGCCAGTCGCACCAAATCTAAATGCGACGTAATTGCTGCTGACGTAAAAACTCGTTACGGAGTGGAAATTAAAACTGCTCAGGTAGATGCTGATGTGGTTTCTGAATTGGTTGCATTATTCAACAAATATAAACCGGAATTAGTTATCAACGTAGCTCTTCCTTATCAGGATTTAACCATTATGGATGCCTGTCTGGAATCCGGAGTAAATTATCTTGACACAGCTAATTATGAGCCCAAAGACGAGGCTCATTTTGAATACAGCTGGCAATGGGCTTATAAAGAAAAATTCGAGAAAGCAGGATTGACAGCCATTCTTGGATGTGGATTTGACCCGGGAGTAACCAGCGTTTATACGGCTTATGCCGCCAAACACCACTTCGATGAGATTCATTATCTTGATATCGTGGATTGTAATGCCGGTGATCATGGTAAAGCTTTTGCTACCAATTTCAATCCTGAGATCAATATCCGCGAAGTGTCGCAGCGTGGTAAATATTGGGAAAACGGACAATGGGTGGAAACTGAACCGCACGAAATTCATAAACCGTTGAATTATCCTGAAATTGGTCCGAAAGAATCGTACGTGATTTATCACGAAGAACTGGAATCGCTGGTGAAAAACTTCCCCACGATTAAGCGTGCCCGTTTCTGGATGACTTTTGGGCAGGAATACCTGACTCACCTGCGTGTGATTCAGAATATTGGTATGGCTCGTATCGATGAAGTGGAATATAACGGTGTGAAAATAGTTCCTATACAGTTCCTGAAAGCCGTGTTGCCTAATCCGGGCGATTTGGGCGAAAATTATACAGGCTGGACTTCCATAGGTTGCCGTATTCGCGGCATTAAAGACGGACAGGAAAAAACATATTATGTCTATAACAATTGTAGTCATGAAGCCGCTTACAAAGAAACCGGAACACAGGGTGTTAGCTATACTACAGGTGTACCTGCCATGATTGGCGCCATGATGTTTATGAAAGGTCTCTGGAAAAAAGCCGGAGTATATAATGTGGAAGAATTTAATCCCGATCCGTTTATGGAACAACTGAACATTCATGGTTTGCCATGGGTGGAGTTACATAATGTGGATTTAGAGTTGTAAGAATACCCCTAACCCCTAAAGGGGAATAAAAAAACAGAGTTGAACAATTGATGTTCTGCTCTGTTTTTTATTTCTAAAAACCGAAAGAGAAGAGTAAGAAAACTTATATGACGTAATATTTGGAATTAATTTCCAATTTTCGGCGTAATTATTAGAATTATATTCCAATATTTGACGTAATATTTGGAATTGTAAATATAAATATCTATATTTGCACAAAATTAAGGCAAGATGAAAAACAGGCAATTTGCTGAAATAATAAACAAAAAGAGCCAATCAAAATTTGGAAGAATAATTGTACTCACAGGTGCACGACAAACCGGCAAAACGACTTTAGCACGTAAAATATTTTCAGATTTTGAATATATTTCTGTGGAAGATCCTGTTTTGAGAAATAGTTTTTCTAATCTGAGCGCCAATCAGTGGAAACAGCTTTACCCTCAAGCCATTCTGGATGAAGTGCAAAAAGAACCAAAACTTATCGAAAGCATAAAATCTGCCTACGATCAGTGGGAAGAACCGCGCTATGTTCTGTTGGGTTCAAGTCAGTTACTTTTATTAGAAAAGGTACCGGAAAGCCTTGCCGGACGTTGCAGCATCATGGAAATTTTCCCGCTTACATTGCCCGAATTGCTCACAAAATCGTGGAAAGACGAAGTAAAACCATCGTTGTTTCAAAAAATGATAACTGAAAAAAACGAACCGGAGTTTTTACCATCGCTATTTTTAGACAGAAATCATGCTGAGAAAATTAAAATCTATGAACAATATTTAGAGACAGGAGGCTATCCGGCTATTAGTGATGATGCTATTGAAATAAACGAAAAATACGATTGGCTAAAAAATTATGTTCGGACGTATCTCGAAAGAGACATACGCGATTTAGCTTCATTTCGCGACCTGGAGCCATTTATTAAACTACAACAATATTTAGCTTTGAATACTGCAAACGTCCTAAATGCATCGTCCATAGCAAAACAACTTGGCATAAGTATTAAAACTGTACAACGATATATTAAGTATTTCGAGATAAGTTATCAGGCAATTTCTCTACCATCTTGGTCAAGGAACAATAACAAGAGATTGGTAAAATCATCGAAAATTCATTTTCTCGATCCGGGCATAGCACATGCAGTCCTAAACAAACAGGGAGGAATTACAGGAAATGAATATGAAAGCGCCATCGTTTCTGAAATTTACAAACAAACAAAAAATATCCAATCAGATATTCAATTCAGTTTTTTGCGTACACATGATGGAAAGGATGTGGATTTATTACTTGAGTTTCAAAACTATTATCTTGCTTTCGAAATTAAAATGACTCAAAAAGTTATACCTACCGATGCAAAACATCTGAAAAATCTCAATGAAATTTTAGATAAACCAATTAAAAAATCGTTTATAATATCAAATGATACTGAAACAAAAAATATTGATGAAAATATTATTGCTATTCATGCAGTTACATTTTTAGGATAAAAGAAGTTTAAAAAACATACATCAAAAAATATGGATTATTCAAAAATTCCTTCTCCATGCTACGTGCTCGATGAAAAGGCTTTCCGAAAAAATTTGGAACTTATTAAATCGGTAAAAGAACGAGCGGGTGTCGAAATTATTCTCGCATTTAAGGCTTTTGCCATGTGGAGCGTTTTCCCTATTGTGCGCGAATATATTCCGTATTCCACTGCCAGTTCGTTAGCCGAAGCACGTTTGGCGTACGAGGAAATGGGTAGCAAAGCGCATACTTACGGTCCCGCTTACACGGACCGGGAGTTTCCCGAAATCATGCGTTGCAGTAGTCATATCACGTTTAATTCCCTGCAACAATTCGAACGTTTTTATCCGCAGACACAATTTGAGAATATCTCCTGTGGGCTGCGTATCAATCCTGAATATTCCGACGTAGAAACTGATTTGTACAATCCTTGTGCGCCGGGCTCAAGGTTAGGCGTGGTTGCTGATCTTTTGGGCGATAAACTGCCTGAAGGTGTGGAAGGTCTTCATTTTCACACGCTTTGTGAATCGAATTCGTTTGATTTGGAAAAAACACTTGCAGTTGTTCAAGCAAAATTCGGAAAGTATTTCGGGCAAATAAAATGGTTGAATATGGGCGGCGGACACTTAATGACCCGCGAAGGATACGATGTGGAACACCTGATTAGATTATTAAAAGATTTTCAGGCTAAATATCCGCACTTGCAACTGATTCTGGAACCCGGAAGCGCTTTTGCATGGCGTACAGGTGTGTTGGTTTCCACGGTTGTTGATATAGTGGAAAACCATGGAATTAAAACAGCCATGCTCGATGTTTCTTTCTCGTGTCACATGCCCGATTGCCTCGAAATGCCCTACAAACCTGCCATAATCGGAGCTACAAATTGTGAAAAAGGGAAACCAACCTATCGGATGGGCGGCAACAGTTGTTTAGCCGGCGACTTTTATGGCGATTGGTCGTTCGACAAGGAATTGAAAATCGGTGATAGAATTGTGTTTGACGATATGATGCATTATACAATGGTGAAAACTACCATGTTTAACGGTGTAACACATCCATCCATTGGTATTTGGACAAAGAATGATGCGTTTAAACTGATACGAAAGTTTAGTTACGAAGATTACAAAAGCAGAATGTCGTAAAAAAGTAATCCCCAAAAATTCAGAAACTTTTGGGGATTGTTTTTGGGGATAAAACGTAAATCAATCTAAGACAGTAACCCAATTATAAATATCGGGTTCATCGCCATATTGTATAGCACGCAATCGATGGTAAAGTTTATCGCTTATCGGACCGGGTTTTCCATCTTTAGAAAATAAATAGCTTATTTTTTCGTCATAATCATCAATTCTTTCAATGGGACTAATTACGGCTGCAGTACCGCAGGCGCCGGCTTCTTCAAAAGTTGCCAATTCTTCAACAGGTACATGGCGTTGCTCTACCTCAAGACCCATTTCTTTGGCTAAAACCATCAAACTTTTGTTTGTTATCGACGGAAGTATCGATTCCGACTTTGGAGTAACATAAGTATTGTTTTTTATACCAAAAAAGTTAGCAGCCCCACATTCGTCGATGTATTTCTTTTCCTTAGCATCGAGATAAAAAATATTGGAATAGCCCAGAGAATGAGCATGCATACCTGCAACCAAACTTGCAGCATAATTCCCACCAACTTTGTATTTACCCATACCGAGAGGAGCCGAACGATCGTACTGACGCATTATTACAAATGGAGTGGTTTGAAAACCACCTTTGAAATACGGACCAACGGGTGTAACAAAAACAATGAAAAGATATTCCTCGGCTGGTCGAACACCAATTTGTGGACCTGTGCCGAAAAGTATCGGACGGATGTAAAGCGCAGCACCCGATTCGTAGGGTGGCACAAAACGTTCGTTTAGTTTAACGGCTTTTACCACTGCGTCCTGAAATTTTCCGATGGGCAATTTTGCCATTAATGTTCCTTCACACGAATTCTGCATGCGTTTTGCATTCTCATCCATTCGGAATATACGAATTTTTCCATCTTTACCCTTAAATGCTTTTAATCCTTCGAATGCTTCCTGACCATAATGCAGGGCAGTGGCAGACATGTGTATGTTAAGGTATTCACTTTCATGCACTTCTAAATCGCCCCAAGCTCCATCTTTATACGTGCATCGGATATTATAATCGGTTTTCATGTAACCAAAACCTAAATGCGCCCAATCTATTTCCATAAAATCTGAATATATTTATTTTACCTGATAATTAGCTGACTTTCGTTACCCATATTAAAAATCAAATCCAATATACTTAAACCACTTTGAAACCCTTTTTTATGCCTGAATACCTGATAGTATTCGCTGGTTTGAATGAAATTATCTCTTTTGGGATGAAATATCTCTCTTGCATCGAAATATTGACCGTTTTCTGAAAAATATTCATTAGTCAAAGAGAGATTTTTTTCTATTTCGAGAATTTCAAGGACTTTTTGTAAAAGCTCAAAATTGAAATCCCACAAATATACCCATTTTTTTTCATATAATATGCGAAAATCGTCGGAATAATATTCAAAAAAAGGGCTTGAGTTGTAGGCTGCCTCTATCGAGCGCCAATGCAAAGTTTGCCAATGGGAGTGATCGGAAATCCTTACATCGCTTATTTTTTCTTTTCCTGACTTTTCAACCGGAATTGTTAATGGCATTGGTCCGTTGGCTGTGCCAATTACACATCGATTCCGATAAGTTTGCTTTTGATAAAACTCATGCTGTTCAATAATAACTTCATTAGCTTTATTAAACAGCACGAAATATTCTATTGGTGGCAAATAAGCCAACGAAAAAATTATCTTTTTATCTGTAAATGCTGAAAAATTATCGTTCGGCATTTTTAAAGAATCGATTGAATCTGATTTTGCCGCCAAACAAACTCTTATCTTTATTTAGTGATAGCCACACCAGCACAGGACGCCCTACGATATGATCTTCCGGTACAAATCCCCACGAACGCGAGTCTGCAGAGTTGTGACGGTTATCTCCCATCATCCAGTAATAATCCATTTTAAACTGATAAGTGGAAGTTTCTACATCGTTAATATAAAACTTTCCATCTTTCACTTCAAGTTTATTATGCTCGTAAACTCGGATAATCCGTTCGTAAATTGGTAAATTATATTGATTTAACAGTAATTTTGATCCTTTTTTAGGAATAAACAGAGGCCCGTAATTATCGCGGTTCCAGCTTTTACCACCACCCAGTGGGAAAACTTCACCTCCACGCCAGGCAGGTTCAATTTTTATCGTTTTTACGCCAGTAACGTTCTGCATTTTTGTGTACATTTCTTCAGTAAGTGGGAAATGATACACCGGCAGTTGTGGGTCAAGCCCTACTGACATAATTTCTTCGTAATTTTGCTGATTATCGTACAAAATACGGTCGTCTTTACTAATTCCGATTTTGTCAAGCAACTCTGCCGAAAGTCGTGTCCCATCGGTTTGAACATAATAATTAAACTGCAAACCGGGAATTTTTTCTTCCTTCACACCATTGATGTAAATGGAATTATTTTTTACTTCGATCCAATCTCCGGGCAAACCGACACAACGTTTTACATAATTTTCGCGGCGATCGACCGGGCGATATACAATTTCGCCGAAAATATCTTTTCGGGCATGTACCACATCTCTGCCGTAATAGTAGCAAAGGGTGTAATAATCAGGGTTTTGCTGTTTAACACAAACAGTATCGCCGGTAGGGAAATTAAATACCACGATATCGTTCCGTTCAATTTTATCAAAACCTTTCAGTCGTTTGTATTCCCATTGCGGTTTTTCGATAAATGATTTACCTCCGCCAAGTATTTCAGGGAAAGTGTGTTGTACTAACGGAAACGAAAGCGGTGTGTTTGGAACGCGTGGGCCAAAACTTGCTTTACTCACAAACAAAAAATCACCTACAAGTAATGTTTTTTCGAGTGAAGAAGATGGAATCTGATAATTCTGAAATAGGTACAGATTGATAAAATATACAGCCACTAGGGCGAATACAATAGCGTCAACCCAGCCCATAATGGCTACAAAAGTTTTATTTTTCGATCGTTTCCACCAAGTCCATGGCACATACTTGGTTATAAAAACATCGAATACCAAAGGAAGTAAAAATAACCACCATAAATTGCCTACCCAAACAATGAAAAGTATGTAAACTATGCACCAAAAAATGGCTTTTATCCATTGTTTCATAGGGTGATG
>CAZDSY010000064.1:0-16645 GCA_964508285.1 uncultured Paludibacter sp. | reverse complement strand
CATTCGGTTTCAGAAAAAATATTCGGATTAACACCTGTTAAAGCACCCGAATCAAATTCAATTGCACTACTTCCGTCAGGCAAAGCGATTATTGAACCCGGATGGGCACAAAAATATGCTCCTGATTTGATAATTAGTTTTCCATCGCCTTCTATATTAAGATTTGCTCCTTCTTTCAATAATAGAGTAGAACCAGATTCTACAATCAGTTTTGCTCCGTTTCTTATCGTAAACGTAGCATTATCATTTATAATAAGTGAACTTTTATCATTTAGTTCAAAAACAGATTGCTCAAACATATTTAAAATAGAACCTGCTTCGCAAGTAAAAAAAGTTGGAGGTGAAAAGCAGCCCGAAACAGAATCTAAATATATCTGATTCGCAGATCGACTTTGACGTAAACTTACTTTTCTGCCTTCAAGTACATTTAATTTTTCTTTCAGCACAATATCGCCCTTCCAGACAACATCTTTTTTCACTTCATAATCGTCCCATCTGATTTTTACTGTGTAAGCTTTCATACCAGTTTCAGTAGGATTGGGATCAATCATACGAATGCTCAAACCTGTGAGATAAATTTTACGAGTATTTCTTATACTGTCCACTGCCTTAAAAGTAAGCGAATCGCCCACACGGGTATTTTGTATGGAATAATAAGTTATGGTGTTTACAGCGGCAGGGTTTGTGCTAATGTCCATTACAGCCTCATTTACCGTAGGTTTAAATGCATCGTAATCATCATAAATAAAAGGAAGATTATTTTGCACGACACTGTTTTTAATTTTCGAACCCAAATATTGCATTCTACTGGAATATTGAAGTTTGTCAGTAAATAAATTTACTGGATAAACTTCGGTGAGATCATTAACGCCGGTGAAAACATTTTCGGAAATATATTCATACTGCGGTCGGCAATTACCACCGCAAAAGCGCAAGCAATCCTCCACCTTGTTAATGTAAATTGCATCGAAATTTCCTTCAGCACTTATCATTCGCAAATTGTCTTTTTCGTTTTTCGGGAAAACAATACTATCATGTTCACTTTCGAGAATATCTTTACCAACCTGATAATAAGCATAAATACCTGCACCCTGAACATCGCGGCATGTGCCTGGATTTGAATAAATAATATCGTCAATTTTCCCATTTTTGCCACACTGATGATTTTCAAGCCAAATGTACTGATTGGAGGATTCGGGATTATCCTTATAAGGTAATTTAATACGGATAGCATCACCATAAGTTACAAAATCGCGCAAAGTAAATGTTTTCTCTCCTTCAAATTTCTCTATATCAGCATTTAGATTATTGGCAGCGATGGCATAAGCATTATTCGTGGGATTTTGCCAACCAAGTCGCCAACGTTCGTAACCATTACAACTTGTAATACCTCCACCAAATAATCCATAACCCATTTGAGTTCCTATAAAAGTTTGAGGCATGAAAGTATAATCGCCTGTATGATTTCCTCCTGATGTATGAAACTCGTTTCCTCCCAAAAAATAATGTGCTATTTCGTGCCCCCAAATTCCGCGAGAACTTGAAGTGATATCTCCACCGCCCACACACTGATAACTCCCAAGATTATACCCACAATAGACATTTCCTATTTTGATAAGAATGCGCGGACATACACCTAAACCAGAATATCCCGAACCCGGATTTGCACTACCATAATTGATAATATTATTACGTATAAAGGTATTTCGCAATACAAAATGAATCATATCAATTTTTCCATCAGGACGGTCGGAGTCCAATCCTGCAAACGAAGATATGTCATAATCACTGATATTGTTGTGTCCATAAATAGTTTTAATGCCTCCGTTACGGTTAATTTGTTCAGCCACAGCATCCATAAGGTTGAAAAGTGTAAAATCAGATGCTGGTTTGTCTGGTGTAATTTGTGACTGACGAATGTTGACAACCATCATATCTCCCAGTAAATGTAATTGGTTGAATGAGCTTTCCGCATAAAATTTAGTAATTATACCATTATAATTAGCACTTTTCATTACATCAAAAATTTGAGTAAAATATGCCGGAGGATACATATTAATACTAAATGTAGTATCAGGTTTCCAGTAAGTTGCAGGTGAAGAATACTTTCGAATAGTATCGGGATGTGCCTGATCGTAAATGATATTTACAAATATTGCCAAGCCCCGATATGTTCCCCTTGGTGAACACAAATAGCCATCAGTGCTGCGAACAATATTCTGTTTTGCTGATTTTGTTCGCTGTACTTGGAACTCCTCAATTGCACGATATTGGGGAAAATTCTGTCCAAAAAAAGGAGTATACAACAGCAAATGAATTATTATCAACAATATCCGTAATTTCATAATAAAAATAGAATGGTTGTAATTTTATTTTTGAATAATAATTTTTCCTGTAAAATTACCTTTAGTACAAGTAAATTTATAGAGATAAACTCCCTGATGGATTCCGGCAAGTGAAACATGATTATCAGTGCTGTTTAATTTAACAGTCATAACCTTTCTTCCATCTGGCAGATAAAGAGAAAAAGTTCCATTACTTAGAAATTCAGTTTGTAACCTTAAATAATCTCTTGCAGGATTTGGAAAAACACTGTATTTAAACTGCAAATTCGGATTTAATCCAGTTCGGGTTACAGGATTAAAATCTACATTATTATTTGTAGTATTTACTGTTTGCTCTGCAAAGGTAAATCTTCCTGTTGCTGTTGTTCCGGTTACAAAAATCCGGTTTTCCGAAGTCATAAATGCATTGGCCGGCATACAATAAGCCTCAATTCCGTAAGGTTTGTTATCAATCCATTGTGGAATGCCATTAGCATTTACTTTAAGATTATAAAGCACACTAACAGAGGGAACATTTGAGTTTTGCAACCCGTTGATAAGAAAACCACCATCGGATAAAACACTTAATGACATTGCTTTATCATATAAAATATTATCGAAATAAGCAGTTTCAGATATTATTTCTCCAAACGTATTTATTTTCATAAGGCGAGGTTGGGTATTATATACCGGAATCGGAGCATAGTTAAGTAAAATTACATAGTTCAAATCATTTGTAAGAGCTATTTCAATAGGTTCGTCAACGCCATCATCACCGATACTACCGCTTGCAAGCTGAATGCCATCGAAATCGATATCAAACCAGACAATATCATTTTTTCTTATTCCGATAACAAAAATATTATCGTAGGTACCTTTACAAGCCGCTTTGAATGTTTCGTTATATCGTCCGAATAGTTCTTCATCTTTGCCGCTCAGTCCCAGATACTTTTTCCATTTGTGAACGCCAGTAGCATCAATCATTTGAATATAAATATCACTGTCTGTTCCATTGAGTAAGTGTGAAGTTGTACCGAGCACTAAAAAATTCTCTCCAACATTGATTATTTGCTTTGGATAGTGAAGTTCGAGCCGATTTTCCCAAACCATCTCTCCGATATTATTAAGTTTTAGAATTCTTCCGGTATTACTACTATCGGTTGCACAAACAAGGAAACCCCGATCAGGCGTTTCAGATATACTGTAACATCTATCATTCCCTTCGTTGCCCAACTGAACCGACCAAACCACGTTACCCAAAGTGTTGGTTTTTACAATAAGAATATCAGAAGTTATGATGTCCTGAAAAATTGTATCATATGGAATTTTACAATCTTCGCAATCAAGCACTATGGTATCAGTTCTGATAAACACATCAATATTACCGGCAGCTATATAATTGCCATCGGAAGTAACTAAACCTCTTACACCTTCAGAATAATAGGGACTATTATGTTTAAAACTGAAATTAGTTTGCGCTCCCAAAAACAGGGAATTGACAACAAAAAGTACAGTTATAAACTTCATTGAAGTTTTCGGGAAAAATCTGTAGAGTAAAAAATGTCTTAGTAGATAATTCATTTTAATATTATTGCAACTCTAGAAATATTCACTTTAAAGCATCAATATTGGGGTGATTTACAATCTCTTTTCCGGCAGGTTCATACATTATTGCAATTCTGTCAGCATATCGTTCTTCTACTTTACCACGAATCACTTTCATGGTACTGTTTACTAAACCGTTTAGTTCTGTAAAAGGTTCACCTACAACTGCAATTGCACTTGGCAACCAACGCTCAGGGAACATGCCCTCATGTTTTCCACCTTTTCGGTATTCATTTATTTCACGTTGAATTTTATTTAGCGCAATTTCCTTTGCTTCTGTTGAATCCCAATTTAAATCAGGTTTTTTACGATGAACATAACGTTTCAGAGCCTCCTTATTTGGAACTATAATAGCCGATGTATAAGGATTCTGATTATTGTAAAGTACAACCTGATCAATAAAATAAGAGTTTTCAACGATTGCTTCTTCAATTCCTTCAGGACTGTATTTTTCGCCATCACTTGAAATCAGCAAGCTTTTAAATCTACCGAGAACATAAAGAAATCCATCATCATCCATATAACCCAAGTCGCCGGTATGCAGCCAACCATCTTTTATTGTTTCGGCAGTGGATTTTTCGTTGCGATAATATCCTTTCATAACGTTTTCACCTCTTATCACAATTTCACCTTTCTGATAATTGGGAAGCGAATTTCCATTGTCATCGCAAATTTTCAGTTCAAGCGGTTGTACCAAATAACCCGATGAACCAAGTTTATGACGTTTTTGTCCATTCGAAGAAATTATTGGTGTAGCTTCTGAAAGTCCATATCCCTGAAACATAGGCATACCTATTGCATAAAAAAACCGCTGCAAATCGATATCGAGTAAAGCTCCACCCCCAATGAAATACTCGAGATTCCCGCCAAAACCTTCACGAATTTTCTTGAATAATATCTTATCGAAAAGACTTAAAAGCGGTTTTTTAAGTTTTTGCAACCCTTGACCTTTATTGTAACCTTCTTTATTGTATGAATAGGACATATTCAGGGCTGTATTAAAAAGCCATGTAACTACCGGACCTTTGGCATGTATATTGGAAATGATATTTTTACGGAAGTTTTTTGCCAACGTAGGTACGCTTAACAATAAATTTGGCTTAATTTCTTTGATGTTTATGGGTATGTTTTTTAGCGTTTCCATTCCGGTTTTTCCTGATTGAACAGTGGCCACACTTGCCCCACAAGCCATGAAACTATAGAAACCAGCCACATGTGCAAAACAATGATCGAGTGGAAGTATAATCAATGTTTTAAATGTAGGCGGAATGGTCATTAAAGTCAATGCCTGTTCCACATTAGCTGTGTAATTTCTGTGTGTCAACATTACACCTTTAGGATCGGCGGTTGTGCCTGATGTATAGCTTATGGTTGCAACATCATCAGGTTGAATGGTTTTTGCTCTTCCATCAACACTTTCCGGATATTTTTTCAGAAATTCTTCACCCTTTTTTATTAATTCACTCAGCGGCATTTCCTTTTCTTCGTAGGAATTTAGTTCATCTATTACAATTACATTTTCGATGTCAGGTAACAACGGAGCTATCGTTCTGATTTTTTTTAGTTGTCCACCCGAAACAAATACAATTTTCGATTCGGAATGAATAAGCCTGAAAATAAGGTCGTTACTTTCTTCAAGTTTGATTGACAACGGAACGTTTGTAGCTCCGGTATATAGAATTCCTAATTCACTAATAATCCATGCATTGCGCCCCTCGGACAGCAAAGCTATCTTTTCACCGTTTTTTACACCTAACGACAATAAACCGGCAGCAACCATTCGTGCCTGTTGACGAGTTTCTTCGTAAGTTGTAGAAATATATTCATTCGTAAGTTTTTCCCATAAGAACGGATTAGTTGCGTATTTTTCAACGCTTTCATTCAGCAAATCAATAATGGTAGGGCTGTGTTTTTCCATGATTTTCTGTTTATTAGCTGTAAATATAAATCACAATATCAAATTTTCGAGCAATAAAGATATAGATTTTTTTTACAATAAAACAATTTTTGAACTTATACATGCACTGACATGCGAAAATTTTCAAAAACTTCAATTTTATTAAATTAGTTTATTCATGTTCAGTTATTTACGAATACAAATCAACCTAAACCCATTATTTAGTTTCGTTAAATTGACTTTAGTCCCATACCAGAAAATTTTACAGCACCAGCGGAGCTTCTTTATTTCTGTATTTTTTGGTCAACTACAAAATTATTAGATTCTCACATTTTTCAATTTTTTGGTTTCAGATAGTAGATGGTAAAATATATTTCATTGCATTTATCAAAAAACTAATCTGTTAAAGTCTGGAATTCTACATTATAACAATAATATATGAATGCTATGTGAGTTTATACCCGTCTAAAACAAAACAGCCCTGAAAATTCTTCAAGGCTGTTTCGTTAACAACTACTTATTGTATCAAATCTCAGATTTCATGATTTTCTCAGTTTTAATTTTTCCATCGGAATACAAAGTGCGTTTCAGCACTATGCCTTTGTAACATTCAAAATTTATCAGTTTTTTACCTTCGATAGTGAAATAATCTTCGCTGATTACTATTGCATTATAATTAACTTTATCAATAGCAGTTGTAAATTCAACAGCATTTGATGGTGCGCTTAAGCCACCCATTTCGTTGGCTGCTCTTACAGTGTATATCGAAGCTCCATTCGACGATCTGCCAATAGGAATTGGAATTTCATAATAATTCGAAGTTACGAAAGTTTCGAATTGATTGTCTTTGAAAACAGCCCAGCAAAGTACATAATTGTTGTCGTCCCAGACAATTCTGTTGCCTGAAATCGAAATTACAGGAGCCGCAGCCTGGTCGGTATAAAGCTTTGGCTGCCAAGCATCATTTCCGCCTAATACATTTTCGATGGTATAATTGGCAGCTTCGGCCGGTGTGAGTACCGGATTAAGCACAACTGTAGTTGCATCTTTGGTGTAAGTAGTGCGACGTCCGCTAAGGTCGATCTGAGCACCGTTAGCAGTCATACTGTTGTATTCGGCAAACACGGCAGGAACCACGTTCATCGGGTCGCCCCAACCGGAAGAAACGGGAAGTACTTTCATGGTTGTATTCAGATAAACAGCTTTTGGCGCATTGCTCCATGGACGTCCCAAACGATAAGAATTATTGTTTGAAGGGAAACCATCGATAGTACAGTTATTAAACACATAACCCCAGTTTGAACTTGTTGCAGGAGCAGTAATTACATTACCACTTCTGTCTTCGAGGTAAATGAGACATTCATTAAAGAAAATATCACCTCCACCACAAATAAAATCAACGGTTCCGTGAATATCACAATTTTCGAAATATGAGCGTCCGCTGCCGCTGTAATAGGTATCCTGATTACTTTGAAGTTTTACGTTTTTGTAAATATTTTTATTTCCCTGATCCCAAAGTACTACGCCACGTCCTTTAAGCGTGCCGGTTCTGAAGTCCATTTTATTACGCAAAATAATATCCTGCATATAATTATTGGAACTTCCGGATGTGAAATACATGGTAGCAGTACTGTTAATTGATTCCTGGATAGACTGATTGTAAAGCATTACATTACTGCTTTGTCCGATTAAGGAAAGATTCGGAACAGTGATAGTTGTCATTTGGTTTGCATCGCCTGTGTTTGTTCCGATATTGTATTCGCCATCGGGGAAGAAAATATAAAATCGATTTCCGCTTGATTGCGCTGCTTTAGCGGCATCAATTGCTGCTTTAAAATCGCCATCAACACCTACTACAAAATCGAAGGTTTTTTTTGTTACCGTTGGTCGGGTAATTGTTGTAAAGGCAATGCTCACAGGTGTGGTCATTGTATTGCCTGACAAATCGGAAACTTTTCCGGCAGCAAGTGTGAATGTATAAGCTGTATTGTAATCGAGTCCGGTGTAAGAAAAAGTTATGGTTTTACCTGAAACAACCGGTGAAATTTCTTTTGAGCCGATTGTAGCTTTTGTTCCGGCTGCTACCTGCACTTTTTCATCGAAATTCAATACTATTTTGCCTGTGGTTGAAGCGCCTGTAGCGTTATTTGCCGGAACGGAAGAAACAAGTACAGGAGGAATTCCATCATTTGGAACTTCTTTTTTACCCAGAACATAAATACCCGTAATGGAAGTTCCATCGTTGCTCGAGGAGGTTCCAACTACTGTTGAATTATAATCGGGAATCCAGCGGATGTACACTTTCTCAGCATGGTCGGCAGCGGCAGGCAAAGTAAATGTGGCAGGATACCAAACTTTTGCTGAGGTCATTTCTATTTGGCCAAGTGTTGTGAAATCAGTTCCGTTGAGTGAGTATTCTACTTTCTGTATTGAATATGCATTGTAGTTAAATAACATCGAAGATTTTACCGACAAACCGGTAAACTCCGTGGCATTTACCATTATCTGATAGTAATATTTATCAGCTAAAGGTTTCCAGTTTACGGCAGCGGGAGCGCCTTCGTAACCACCGGCAGCCATCTGCGATTTATCGAGCCAGCTCGAAGTTGTTCCATCAGCTAAACGAAGCACAAGTGCCGATGCTTCATTTTCGGTATTCGAAGCAAAATCGGCAGTGCGACCGCTTGCGCCACTCATGTAAAAATCCCATGCAGCGACAAAATCAACAGCGCTGTAAACGGCAGTAATGTTTTTGTTTTCCGTCATTGATATTGTTCTTACCGCGTTGGTTTCATTGTTTTCCCAGTTGGTAAATGTCAGAATATCATTGTTTGAAGCAGTAAGTGTAACATTTGTACCGTTTTCATACATATTTTTTCCTTCTACAACTGTAGGTGCGGGCGAAACCGAAATCATGTAGGTTTTAGCTCCTCCTTCGGCGTTCAACTTCAATTCATAAGTATTTACGGATGTGAAAACTGCTTTAAGCGTTGTGTTCGCATTTAATTTGAATGTATAAACGCTTTGCGATGAAACATTTGCACCTTCAGAATTTTCCCAATGCGAAAAGTTGTATCCGAAATTGCGTTTGGCAGTGAGTGTAATGTCAGTTCCGGCATCGAAACTTGTACCTACGGGATTTGAAGTAACTGTTCCGGCTCCGGCTGGTACAACTTCAGTGGCAAGCGTATATGTGGTAACATTGGCGAGTTCACCGGTAATTGTTCCTGAAACTTTTATGTTGGCTATTCCCGCTTGTTTGGTATTTCCCAAACTGTAAATGTAAATCAGCAGTTTTCCTTCGGTTTCGGTAGGATTTATTGAAAGTGAAGAAAGATCAATATCCACAGAAGTTGCTGCACCGGAATTATCGCGAGCAGGTGTAATTCCGGTTTGAAGTACAGTTACAGTGCCATCGTGCGTTTTCCATTTTACATCAATTTTTCCACCAGCGGTACCATAACGCTGGCAATTGAACGAAATCCTTGTAGGTTTAAACATTAATCCGGTTTTTGGGCGAATTCCAAATGTCACCACATCGTCTTCGGTGGGATTATTGTTCTGAACTGCAGGTTGAAAACGAGTGTAGTCGATGTTGTATGTGGTACGTTTATCGAGCAGTTTCAGATTACTTGCAACTGTAAAATAATCAGGATTAAAATATCCTTCGGTTCCGGCAGTGTAAGTTGCAACCTGCTCAGCAGTTCCCGCACCAAACGCCCAGAAAACATCGGTAGTTGTGTTTACTGTTTGTGCTTTCAGGCTAAAAAGGCATGAAAGCAAAGCTAAACTCAGTAGTGTAATGAATTTTTTCATGGATATAAATTTTTAGATTTTTAATTCAAAATCAAAATTAGGTTTTTGTAAATAAAAACGGTGGAAAAAATTGATTTTTTTTGTAGGTCGTTTTAGTTTTGTTGCAAAAATGATGATAAAAACCTGACAGGCTTAACATTTCCTGTCAGGTTTATGGTTTTAAAGAAATTATTTAAAATTTAAAATCCTACCTTATAAGTATGGCTTGCACCGTTAGCAGCTACGCGTACAATAGCATTTCGCTCACTTACAGAAATAAGCATGGTTTCGCTCACAGCATTTGCTGAATAAAGTCTACGTCCGTTAATACTGTAAACTTCAACTGTGGCAAGTGTCGGTAATTGACTTACAACAATATTACCATTGCTTACATAAACTTTTGCTACGATATTGTTTGTAACAGGTTTAGCTGACCAGACTCCGTTAATTTTCCAGCGCGGGTCACCCACATTATTGATAATGTCAGGGTCAGTGGTAATTTCAAATTTTGAAAAATTGTATGAAAATGAAGCAGTTTGAATTTGATTATCAGTGCTAAGAGTTGAGCTATTGAAAACTGTAGCTGCCAGATTATTGCCAAGAATTAAATTATCGGCATTGCCCCAGTTTGTAGTGCCATCGCTACCAAATTTGATTTGCATATTGGTTGTTGATCCATCAAAAGAATCAGAAATAATTGAATTACTGATGGTTCTTGTGGAACCCGCATTCCCGTTGTTATAAATAATAAATTTTGAAGCGTTGGTTTGAACGCCGGTAGTAGTTGCGTTTGTAGTTTTAATCAAACAACATTTATCCATTAAAAAGTTAACCGGAACTGTAGTGTTTTCATTATACCAAACTCCTGCCGGTGAATTGTAGAATGTTGAATTTTTGATAATTACATTATTAAATTTAGCGGTTTTGCATGCAAAAATAGAATAATCGGCACGAATGCGCGAAATGTCGTAAATAAGGCAATTATTTACAAACAAAGTTGTAATGTTTGGCATATTGCCAGCAGTGGAATTATCTGCACGAATAACGCCTCTGCTGTATCCATGAATTATACAATTTCTGAGTGAAATCAATGGAATAGTGTAATTAGCAATATTTGCTGAAACTGCCTGAAGAAAGTATTTTGAGTCAGTTACAGTGCCATCTTCTGTATAAAAATAAGCTTCAACTCCATTAATAACAAAACTTGTATTTGCCGTTAATGTTCCGAAAATAAATTGCCCTGCCACAATTACAGGTTTTGTTGCACCTGCGGTTGTATCGGAGGCCATAATTGTTACCGATTTAGTAATTGTTTTATCGCCGAATGACGAATAAGTGGCAGGATTCATAATAATAGTATCGCCGGCTATATAAGCTCCCCAAGCTGTGTTGAATTCAGCAGTTGTACTTACAACATGTATAGCAGCATTTAATGAAACGTTTAAAAAAGCACATAAAGCAATAAAAAAAGTAATTTTTGTTTTCATGATAATAAAATTTTTGTTGATGAATAAATAGAGATTTTTTATTTGAAATTATCTGTATGTTTATTTTTTAATGTCGATGTTTTTGGAGTTTTTTCCTTTAATTTCTACTGGTTCTTTTACTTTTTCGGGATAAGTTAAACCTTCTGCTTTCAGATTTTTTACATTATTAAAAATGAATGCTGCCCCTTGCTGAGGTTCTACATATACATTTTTCAGTATAATGCCGTCCGATTCTGATAGTTCAGCGCCAATCAAAGCTGATAAACTGGCATTTTCAACATGTATATTGGTTATGTTCATTTCGGGCAAACCATTGAAAAACATGGCACGGCGCGCATTTCGGGACACTATGTTTTTTACATAGATATTTCTGAATACAGGAGTAGTTTCATCAACCGGTTTCAAGTCAGCAACCTGATTTGCCTCGTCATCGTCTTCAAGACTTTCGCTTGCCGATTTTCCTCCATAATACAAATCGAAAAGAAATGAGTCGGTAACAATATTAAACATGCTTATATTCTCGATAAAAATATTTTCGACCACACCGCCTCGTCCACGCGTACTTTTAAAGCGAAGTCCAACATCGGTGCCAATAAATTTGCAATTTGTGACGGAAATATTGCGCACACCGCCCGACATTTCGCTGCCAACTACAAATCCACCATGCCCCTTAAAAACAGTGCAATTGTCCACAATCACGTTTTCAGTTGGTCGACCTCGTTTTCGACCTTGGGCATCTTTACCTGATTTCAGACAAATAGCATCGTCGCCAACATCGAGGGTAGAGTTAACAACGATGGCGTTTTTGCACGATTCCAAATCAAGTCCATCGCCGTTTTGAGCATAAGCAGGATTGCGGATAAAAACGCCATCGACAATTACATTTTCGCACATCAGGGGATGAATATTCCAACTTGGCGAGTTTTCGAACAATACCCCTTCGAGCAATACATTTTTACATTCGATAAAACTTATCATAACCGGACGAAGAAAATCGCGGATGGTTTCCCATTCTGCATCGGTCATGTCTTTGCGGGGTACGTTCAGATTTTGTTCGCTGAGTTTTTCACCTTTTAAAGAACTTTCTGATGGGAACCAGAAATCGGGAGTTTTGAGTACGCCACCCGAACGAACCACCGCTTTCCAGTGGCTATCGGTAACTTTTCCGCGCTTTAAAGGTCGCCATGCTTCGCCTGAACCGTTTATCGCTCCGTGTCCGGTAATTGCTATGTTTGTTAAATTTCTACCTGAAATGGGCGATTGGCAACGGCGTGTTTCCAATCCTTCGAACGAAGTTTTTACCAACGGATATTGGGTTTTATCAGGTGTAAAAAGGATGAGCGCTCCCTTTTCCAAATACAAATTAATGTTCGATTGAAAAACAATAGGACCTGTAAACCACACGCCATAAGGTACAACAAGCGTTCCCCCGCCTTTTTCTGCAAGACTGTTCATTGCAGTTTCAAATGCTTTAGTGTTTAATGAAATGCCATCGCCTTTACCACCACAATCCGCAATAGAAATCCGATGTTTTGGAAATGTTGGTTTCTCAACACGAGCCATATTAAAAGGTAGGTTTTTATACAGATAATTATACTCGTATTTTTTTGCCACACAATGGAGTGTAAGTGCAAAAAATACTGATATAGTGAGTGTTAGTTTCGAAATGTATTTCATTTTTTGTGTGTGAAATTTGCTGATTCCCCTGAAAAACAGGTAATCATGTACCATGAATTTATAAAGAAGAGATTGAATTTAAAGGAAAGCATAAATATCAGTTTTCACTTATGCTTTCCTTTAAAAAGAGAGATTACCACCAGCGTGGATCGCCTGCTTTTTTCACTAACGCACTGTTTGTAACCTTGAAATCACCTGATACCGGATTGGCAAAAATCTCTGCGGATGTTTTTCCAAGATCAGTACATTCGATAGGATATGTTGGTTCGGTTGCTCCCGGAGCTACAGTCCATACTAAATCTGAAGTTTTGAAGCAGTTTTCTACGCTTACATTCGTTGATAATGTACGCAATCCGTGAACTGTAGTGCCTGCATCTTTCACACTTCCAAAGATAGAATTTTTAATAGTAACTCCGCCTGAATATGTCCCTACAGACAATTCAAAGAAATATCTTGTGGAAGCAGGCGCATAACAGGTTGTTATATTTTCTACATAAATTGAGTTTGGCGATGCTGTGGTTTTAGTATTTCTACAAAGATATCCATCGAAATGCGAGAAAGTTGAATTTTTAAGTATCAAATCGGTTACCATGCAACCTGCATTATCCAGATTAACAATTCCATAACCACCAATCGAATCGGCTACAGTATTGTTAATAGTTAGTTGATCGATTTTTGCAGTAGTTTGCAAGCGTACCACGCCTCTTTTATACTTAATATCACAGTTTTCTACGGTTAACGAACCAAGATTTCCATCAGCCTGATTAAAATTGAATAAATATGTACCTCCAAAGTTAGCATCGGTTCTGAGTTTTCCTGCATCAGTACCTTCAGTAAAAAACACTTTTTCAATTTTTACGGAACCTACGTTTGTAGCTCCTTTTATCGCAAATCCACCGTTAACAGCAAAAATTGCTTTTCCCTTGAAGCTAAGTCCTGTTACAATATTCATCGATACGGGAATCAGAATTGTAGGCAACTTATATTTTGTTCCACCTGATAAAACAAGATTAAAACCATTGGGATAAACACCTGCAAGACTATCGATATAAGCCTGTGTAATTTTATTTAATGCCGTTTCGTCCGAAAAATCGCGCAAGTCAACCACATCTCCTTCAAAAATTTGAGAAGCAACAGTTTTGAATATTTTTTTGCCTTTGTATTCATTGTTGGAGAATATTTTTACAATATATGATGTAGATGGCTGTAAACCCGAAATGATTTTTTCTCCTGCAAGATTCTCGGCATCATTAAGTGTAACCGATTTATAAACCGAATCTTTGTTTACCATAACATCTATACGGTTATAAACCATCGATGTAACATTCCATTTTATACGAATTGATTTATCGAGTAAATCGGACGATGTGGGTGTAAGCATTAATGTGGGATAATCCAATGTTTTAATATTTACCGTATTATACAAGGATCGTATGGTGTCGCCCGATGCTAGAATTGAATCGCCTACAGCACGGATTCGAACCTGATAATTTGTATCAAATTCCAAATTCGAAAATGTAATTTTCACACTGTCGGTTCTTTGTGACCTTAAAATTGTTTTAAAAGTATCTACTGATAAATCAATTTCATATTGCTTTGTACCCTTATATTTGTCCCATGACAATTGAGCCCATGTCATTCCCAATACTGTTTCTTTCACAATGGGTCGAAACAATCTGTCAGCCGACTGAATATCTTCTTCGGGAGTACAGCCTGTGTAAATCACAGGAAAAAATAAAACCAGAAGAAGTATTTTTGCTATATCAATTATTTTTTTCATGATTCTCATTTATTAATTTGTTAATACTAAACCATAACCATCGTTGGTTAAATACTTACTGGCAGCCACAGTTTGACTGCTGATTGGCAACAAGAAAGGAACAGCAGAGACACCTGTCGGATCTTTATAACCTCTCCAGCAACGGGCTGTATAATCGGCAGTTTCATAAGTTACAGTACCATCGGTAGCTGTTACTTTTTTGTACAGACTGGTACACCAATTGATAGAACTTACAGTTCCATATATCGATGTCCAATTATCAATTTCGGGACCAGAAGGTTCATATATATCGTTTAGGAAAGTAATTTTTCCATTGCTACTTTTTACGTAGTAAATTTTCTTTGCCAACCCAACATATTTTGCTATTTCCGGATTTTCAAGTTCCAAATCAAGTGCAGCCTTACCCATATTATCAAGCTTCGTTTTCGTTTCAACAATTTTTTTACCGTAAATATTCCATCGTCCCAAATCGAATTTACGTAAACCCTCGCCTCCAAATTCTAAGGCACGTTCATCAACTATTGCATTGAAGAAAGCTTCTTTTGAACTAAGATTATTGACGTAATTCTCAACAAATTCAGCATGGTCAGCCGGATCAAATGCCCTTGCACGAACTTTCTTCAACATATTTTTTGCTAACGGTGTAGGTCCGTTCAACTCGTTTTCAGCTTCAGCTAACATTAAAAGTACATCGGAATATCGCATAAGTGGCCAGTTTATTCCGGTTCCTTTTGATGATGAAGCACCGGGAGCAGTATTTAACAGCAATCGATTCCATTTCCCTACGGCCAAACTAGTAACTCCTAGTGCGATTTGTTCGGTTTCACTTGTATAACTTACTCTTGAAATGGTTACATCGCGACGTTTATCTTTAGGGTTAAACATAAAATAATATGTAGGTGTAAAACCAACCTGAATTGTTGTAGTTCCATAAGCACTACCTGAAACAGGAACTCCAATGCACCATCCCACATCACCACCGCTATTGGTATTTCCAAAAGCAACTTCGTAAAGGATATCGTCGTTTAATGGTTTAATCCATTTATTCTGATTATAGAAAACTTTTGCATAATCAGTAAGCTCGCGTCCCTTCAGGTCAATGAGTTTTTGCGCATAATCTTTAACCAATTGATAATATTCAGCCGAAGTTCTTGCGGTTTTAGTTACACCATTGTAAGTATATTTTACAGCAAGACTATCATTTGTCTGAACATTTAAGTAATCGTCGGCTCGTTTCATTTCTCCGGTTTTGGTTGTGCCGTACCCTGCTCTGAATAATCCTAAACGGCAAATCATTCCAATTGCAAATTCACGGTTCATACGTTCAATTCCATCGCTGAATTCATCGGCAAAGAACATATCCGGTTCGCAATTAACCAAATCCTGAATCATTCCTGAATAGATAATATTCTTATCCGTTTTTGGCACATCAAGTTGCATACTCGCATTGGCAGCATCACGGAAATAAGGTACATCGCCCCAGAAATTAATAAGTAAAAAATAACGATATGCACGAAGACAATAACTTTCCCCTAACAACATTTTCATTTCTTTTGTATTAGCTATCGGGCTTTTAATAATCCCTTCGATACATTGGTTTGCACGGTCAATAGCCAGATAGTTATGATCCCAGGCAGTTTTAATATCGCCAAAACCTGTTAATAAACCACCTTGAAGTGACCATACATCGCGTCGGGATCCATCAGGAGCAGCCGAAGGAGCAGTTGCTTCCACATCGGTGTTTTGTAACCATACATTTGACATACGAGATGTGTAAGAGTCTTGAGTAAACAGGGCGTAAGAACCCAGTACCATTTTTTTAGCATCAGCCACATTGGAGAACACATAAGTCTCATCGAAATTCGATTCTGACTCAGGATTCAGAAAATCGCTACACGAACTTAAACTGAAAAGTGCAGTGATTATGAACGATAAATATATCTTGATTTTCATTTTACTGATTTTATTTGTTTGACATTATTAGAATGTAAGATTTAAGCCTACTGTCCATGAGAAGCTTTTTGGATAAGCTGAATAGTCAACTCCGGGAGTTAAACCTGAGGTCGAGCTACCTCTCACA
>CAZDSY010000063.1:0-16659 GCA_964508285.1 uncultured Paludibacter sp. | reverse complement strand
CCGGTTTTCATGTTTTTCAGCATCACTTTATGCTCGTTCATTTCATTCTCACCAACAATAGCGACAAATGGAATACCTTTGTTATCAGCGTAACTCATTTGTTTTTTCATTTTTGCGGGTTCAGGATAAACTTCTGCGTTTATTCCATTTTTGCGTAAAGTATTTAACCATGGTAAGCTATACATCAATTCTTTTTCACCAAAACTTACAAAAAGAATTTTTGTTTGTTCAGTTGAAGTTTCAGGGTAAAGATTCAGTTGATTTAATACATCATAAATTCGATCGGCGCCAAAAGAAATACCAACGCCCGAAACGCCTTCCATGCCAAAAACTCCTGTAAGATTATCGTAACGTCCGCCTCCGGTGATACTCCCAATTTGAACATCCTGAGCTTTAACCTCAAAAATTGCTCCGGTGTAATAGTTTAAACCTCTTGCAAGTGTTAAATCAAGTTCAATTTTCGTTTCAATGTTCACGACTTTACATAGACCGAAAATGGTTTCCAATTCTGTAATTCCTTTTAAACCAATTTCTGAAGAGGATAAAACTGCTTTCAATTGTTCTAACTTTTCAGTATTACTTCCACTGAGTTTCAAAATTGGTTGAAGTTTGTCGATTGCTTCCTTTGATATCCCTTTCGAAGCAATTTCCTCGTTTACTTTTTCGAGTCCGATTTTATCTAATTTATCAATTGCTACTGTTATATCAGTTATTTTATCAGCTTCACCTATTATTTCTGCTATTCCTGAAAGGATTTTTCTATTGTTTATTTTAATAACTACGTTAATTTTCAAACGGCGATAAACTTCATCAACAATTTGTATCAATTCTACTTCATTTAATAGTGAATCGCTACCAACCACATCTACATCGCACTGATAAAACTCACGATATCGACCTTTTTGAGGACGATCGGCCCGCCATACTGGTTGAATCTGATACCTTTTAAACGGAAATGTTATTTTATCACGATTTTGTACTACAAAACGGGCAAACGGGACTGTAAGATCGTAACGTAAACCTTTTTCGGAAATTTTATTTGTGAGTTTTACGCCATTTCGCTGCAGAAGTTCTTCGTCATTCAAGCTATTCAAAAAATCGCCTGAATTTAAAATTTTGAACAACAATTTATCACCTTCTTCACCATATTTTCCCATCAAAGTCGATAGATTCTCCATTGCCGGAGTTTCAATTTGCTGAAATCCATACAGACGAAAAACATCTTTAATGGTATTGAAAATATAATTGCGGTTTGCCATTTCCTGTGGCGTAAAATCGCGGGTACCTTTAGGTATAGAAGGTTTCTGCATTGCAACTTTTTGTTATGTTTTATTATTAATTTCAGTTTGCAAAGTTACACAAAAAATTGAAGCGTTTTTTCTGATATTCTATATCACATGTATGAAAATATGTATAAAATAGATTTGATATACTTCAAATTCATTTGTGGATATAATGTTTTATCTTTGTAGACGTTTAATTTAAAAGTGAATTTTGATAAAAATCTTTTTTAGAGCGCAACATTTTAAAGGTAAAATCCATCATTTCAAAATTAGAACTTCAACAACAATAATTATTTATGAAATTATCCGGAAAACTTAACTTTTTATTTTTTTCTTACCCTTTTATTTTCATTGCATTATTGCTAATAATTTCACAAACAGATTTTTTTTCGTACGATATTTTACAATTCAAGTTAGTACACAAAGGATTACATAAAATACTTATTTTCATTTTTGTGTTTGTTTCTTCTCTAATATTCTTATTAATGTCCGATTACTGGAAAAAATTACCTTTCGATAAAAAATTGCTGCTTTATGGTTTTTCAACTATGTTAGTGGCATTCTATTTCCGAATCAATACCAGTTACGTTTTTTCAGCAATTTTTGCTGTAATTGGTGTATATTACGCTCTAAGTCAAAAAAAAATATATAAACTTGAACTTTTTCAGTACATTTTTATTGGTTATTTTGCAATTCAGGCAGTTAGCTTACTTTGGACAACAAATCATAAATATGGGTTCAGTTTATTAGGTCATTATACCCCATTTTTAGCTTCAGTAATTATGTTCAGTCTTTTCAAACTGACAAAGAAGGATTTTGATTTAATTTTGTTGCTGCTTTTCAGAATTTCAATTTTTATTGTAACTATTTCGCTCTTTAGTTGGTTAATTCAGGCAAGAATTTTGAAGAATGAAATAATGCCCGATGAGTTACTAATTAAATACAGTGGCATGAATTTTCCACCCTACATTTATACATTTGCATGGTCAGATTATTATCATCCCACCTATATTTCGATCGTATTGCTGATTTCTTTGTTTTCAGGTTGGTACTATCTGAATAAACCTGATACGGAAAATAAAATTCAAATTTCAGAATTTATTTACTATTTAGGAGGTCTTTTGCTTTTATTTTTATATACCTCTTCACGGTTTATGTTATTGGGCTGGATTTTAATTAATGCATTAGGGATATTATATTTATTGAGGAATAAAAAAAGAATTTTAATACCTACTTTGTTGGCTATTTTTGTAGGAATGATAATAGTTTTTGTTCTATATTCTGCAAGTTTCGAAAAATTTTATAAAGATCCGGTTCGGATAGCACATTTTCAAATCGCTTTTCAATCAATCAGTGAAAACACATGGCACGGTACCGGAATAGGTGGACTTACTAAGTACATAAATTCACAAAATCCAGCATATAAATCATTTGAGTTTTATCCTTCGTTTACGCACATACATCCTCATAATCAGTTTGTTGGCGATTTAATGCAAACGGGATTTTTCGGATTGATGGGAATTCTTGTTATGGTTATATTTTTATTTTATGTCAGTTTTAAAAATAAAAACTGGTTGCTTTTTGCTTTTTTGTCTCTTACAATATTTTTAATGATGATAGAAATGCCACTAATTTATGAAAAAGGAGCATTAATATTTTCTGTAATTGTTTCATTCCTAATGCAGTGGAAAAGTAATGAGGAAAGTAAAACCGAAATTTTAGTTGAAGTTCTTAATCTTAAAAAAAATTGATGCAACAATTTGATATCGACATAGTATATCTTTGGGTAGATGGGAGTGATCCTGAATGGCTCGCTCGAAAAAACAGTTTTCTTGGCAACAAAGCAAATGCTAATTCAGAAGCCATATCAATTGCCCGAAGTGCGGATAATGATGAACTTAAATACGCATTACGTTCGTTAGAAAAATATGCTTCTTGGATTAGAAGAATTTTCATTGTAACCGATGGACAAACTCCACGTTGGTTGAACACCCAAAATGCAAAAATACAGATAATTGATATATCTGAGTTATTACCTAAAGAAGCATTACCTTGTTATAATTCAGTAATAATAGAGCATTTTTTATGGAAAATTCCCGGTTTGGCAGAACATTTTCTGTATGCCAACGATGATATGTTTTTCAATTCAAAGATAAATCCCGATTTCTTTTTTACATCAGATGGATTTCCTGTGGTGCGTTTAAAAAGAACTTGGGGATCGAAATGGTTTTATTTTTTAAGAGAGAAGTTTAATATTCACACCAATATTTACCGTAAAACCATTCATCGTTCGGCGTTGTTAATTGAAGAAAAGTTCGGAAAATATGTTGGGGGAATGCCTCATCACAATATTGATGCTTACTGTAAAAGCGATTATCAAGCTGTTGCTGAAAAGAATTTTAAATCTGAAATTCAAGCAACAATTAACCATCATATCCGCTCCGAAAAGGATATTCAACGTATCATTTATTTGTATTATGCTTTGGCAACACAAAAGGGAAAGTTACGTTATGTAAATCGTTATGAATCGTGCCGTATTCGTTTACATAAACCAGATTTTATGCATTTTATATCCAAATACAAACCTTCGCTTTTTTGTTTGAACGACTCACATCACGCTTCTGATAATGACCGAAAAAGGGTAAAGCCTTTTTTAAATGCCCTTTATCCTGATAAATCTTCTTTCGAAATTTAATTACAACTCAAAGGTCGATTTTTCCGGCAAAATACTCTCAAAAGCATCGCGCAATTCACATGCTGTTTTTTCAAAATTTCGGATATGTTCATTGTCGTTAATACAGATGAGTTTGTAACTTTGTTGACGGATAGCTGTCACAGCCTGCTTTTTCCTGATTAATAAAGGGAACATTTTCGTATCACTGTAGGTATTGTACGGATTGAAATTTCCAGTGCAAATTTGCCATGTTCTGAAAAGTTCCTGCGTATAGTCACTTTCACTCCTGAATCTATTCGACGACATGGCTGTCAGTTCTTTTTCAGCAAATTTCCAAACTTCACTAAACAATGTTTTAGTGTAGGGTTGGGCATTGTGTGGAGTGCGAAGTGTCAGGAATTTTGAATAAGGTAGCGTTAAATATGTCAATCGGGCTTTTTTCCCATATATAGGATTGAGCCATTTTTCTTTGTCTCGACTAAAAACTTCTTTTTTATTAAAATGTTTGTTAATTAGTTGTATGTTGTTTTTAAGGCATTTACTCCAAAGTGAAGTCCCCAAATTGGTGCGAAAAGCAGCAATGTCGTTGGGTTTGCCATTTACAAAAAATCGTTCGGGCAATATTGGACTTGTAATAAAGAAATCGTCGTTGAAATAAACGAAATTTTCGGCTAATCCGGGAATTTTATGTAGATAAATTTCAATCAGACTTGAATTAAAAACAGGTAAAAATTGATTTAGAATATAATCCTTATGATGGACTAATTGCAATTTTGGATTCTTCTCATCGAGCCATTCGGGTTTTTGTCCGCAAGTTACAAAATGAATTTTTCTTACCCAAGGTGCAAATTTCTCGACTCCTCTGAACCAATATTTCAGCAACCTGTAATCTCTGAACCGAGCAACAGTGAATTCATTTTTAAAATTGTTGATTTTACCGGAATGTTTTGCAAAATCAGCCTGCCATCGCGGGTCGTTCATATCCACCCATGTTATCACAAAATCAATTTCCATACAGTGTTTTCAGTTTGACGATAAAAGGAAAAAGGCATTTCAAAATAGCTTTGAAACGCCTTTCCAATGTTTTGAAAGCCAGATTTACTTTCTGATTCCGAGTTCTTTAATGATAGCTCGATAACGCATAATGTCTTTTGCTTTCAAATAATCGAGCAAACGACGGCGTTTCCCTACCAACATTACAAGAGCGCGTTCAGTACTATGATCTTTTTTATTTGACTTCAAATGTTCGGTCAAATGGTTGATACGGAATGAAAACAATGCAATTTGTGCTTCTGGCGAGCCGGTGTCAGTGTTCGACTTTCCGTATTTTCCAAAGATTTCCTGCTTTTTTTCAGCTGTTAAATACATGATAAAGTTGATAATTGGTTTATAAATACAAACTTAGCCTTGTACACCTCACAAAACTATATGTTTGATTTTGCGAGTGCAAAGATAGACATTATTTTATATTTCAGCAACATTCAACGATAATTTTATCCGATTATAGGGTACTATGCGTATTTGAAGATTAATTATTGAGATTTTGTTGCGCGAAGCATTTCACGTTTTCCGGGCGGACCGGATAATCTTTCTACTTTATATCCGGCAGCCTTCATTGCTCTGCGCACAGAACCTTTTGCACAATAAGTAGTAAGTATAGACCCTGAATTTGAGTGATGATAAAGTTCTCTGAAAATATCTTCAGTCCACATTTCGGGTTGTTTATCTGGTGAAAATGCATCAAAATAAATTATATCGTAGGTTTTTTTGTGATTATAACCGGTAAAATCAGTTTTAATTTTTTCAATAAAAAAGTTTTCCGAAATTTTGTGTGCTTTTCCCCATTCACATAAATGTAATTGGTTGAAAATTTCCTCATTTCCCCTGAATTTTGTATAATTTAGTTGCATTACAAGTTCATGGTCAATCGGGAATTTCTCGAGTGCAGTATAAAAAAATTTTATATGCTGGTTATCATTAGCAAATATGTAGGAAAGGAATGCATTCAGTCCGGTACCAAACCCAACTTCGAGTATAGAAATTTCATTTTTTTTACAATGTTTCAATCCGGTATTAATAAAAACATGTTCTGATTCCTGAATTGCCCCATGAGTTGAATGATATGTTTCGCCGATATCCTCAAGGTATAAGGTACATGAACCATCGGCAGTAATTTTTATTTCCGGTTGATGGCTTAAAGTTCCCATATATTTTCATACGTATAATATCCACCCGGCTTAACTGCGTACAAAGCTTTGGAGTTTCGCTGGTTTTTATCAAGTGCTTCCAGCATTTTCATATCAGGTTCATCTATTTTTATAAACTTTGCTTTGAAATTATCGGCAATACGCACAGGAATTACTGATTTTGGGATGACTGAAGTCCCTCGCTGAATTCCCCATGCAAGTATTATTTGAGTCTCAGAACAATTGTATTTCAGTGCAAGTTCTTTCACCAAAGGGTCGTGTTGAATCCCTGCATCTGTTTTAACCAAATGCCTGCTGCCAAGTGGTGAATAGGCAGTTACTAAAATGTTGTTTGCCTGACAAAATTCGAGTAACTTTTTTTGCTGAAAATACAAATGCATTTCAACCTGGTTTACTTCGGGATAAACGACGCTGTTTTTTATGAGTTTATTTATTTTTGGAATATTAAAATTCGAAACACCAATGTGTCGGGTAAGCCTCATTTCGCGAAGTTGAACCATAGCTTCCCAAGTTTTTTCTACCGGAATTTCTTCAAGTGATGCCAAATCATCTTTACTTAAAGCTTGCTCATGTCCGGGTTTGAAGGCTATTGGCCAATGTATAAGATATGAATCGAGATATTCAAGTTGAAGATCTTTCAGCGATTTCTTAATTGCAGGTAAAACGCGTTCGGGGCTATGATCGCTATTCCATAGTTTCGAAGTAACAAAAAGTTCTTCACGTTTTACCAGTCCATTTGAAAAGGCGTATTGCAATGCCTGACCAATTTCTTTCTCATTGCCATAAATATATGCACAATCAAAATGTCGATAACCACATTTTATTGCTTCAATTACAGCATTGTAAACCTCGTTAGGTTTCGATAACCAGGTGCCAAGACCTATTTCGGGTAATATATCTCCATTTTTAAATTTTAATACATTCATCATCAATTATATTTTTAGATATTGTTTCTTTTTTCTTTAATTTTGCCGAAAAATACAAAAATATGGATTTTATTTTATCAAACAATTTATCGGGCATTTTGATTGGCATTTCAGCATTTTTAATTATAGGATTTTTTCATCCGGTTGTTATTAAAGCAGAATATTATTTCGGAACATCGTGCTGGTGGATTTTTCTTCTGATTGGAATTGCTGCAATAATTGGTTCAGTTTTATTAAATAATGTGATATATTCTGCTTTATCTGGTGTATTTGGTTTTTCATCATTATGGACAATTCTGGAACTTTTTCAACAAAAAAAGAGAGTTGAAAAAGGTTGGTTTCCAAAAAATCAAAAAAAAGAGTAATACTCTGAATTTTCATAGATGGATTTCAGCTATCGTTTGCAAATACGATTCAATTTTTATATTTTTGTTCAATTAAACAATGTAAATATGATAGCATTTAAAAGAATTTTGTTGAAACTGAGTGGAGAATCACTTATGGGCGAGAAGCAATATGGAATTGATGAAAAGCGACTTGGGGAATATGCAGAGCAAATTGCAGAAATTTCAAAAATGGGTGTTCAGGTTGGGATAGTAATTGGTGGTGGCAATATATTCAGAGGATTAAGCGGAACATCAAAAGGGTTCGACCGTGTACAGGGAGACCAAATGGGAATGCTGGCTACTGCTATAAATAGCCTTGCACTTAATTCTGCATTACAGGTTGCAGGAGTTAAATCGAGAGTATTAACTGCCATTCGTATGGAGCCGATAGGAGAATTTTATTCGAAACAAAAAGCTATACAATGTCTCGAAAATGGCGAAGTAGTCATATTATCAGCCGGAACAGGAAATCCGTTTTTTACTACTGATACAGGTTCATCGCTTCGCGCAATAGAAATTGAAGCAGATGTAATGCTGAAAGGCACACGTGTAGATGGAGTTTATACTGCCGATCCGGAAAAAGATCCGACAGCCACAAAATTCGATGAAATAACTTATGATGAAATTTATAATCGTAATTTGAAAGTGATGGATTTAACTGCCACAACCATGTGTAAAGAAAACAATATGCCAATTTATGTTTTCGACATGGATACTCCGGGAAATTTAAAAAAAGTGTTGAGCGGAGAGAAAATTGGCACTTTAGTTAGAAATTGATAAATTTGATATTTTCTGGACAAAAAAATCATTTCATTACTCTGATTATGCCCTGTTTCTTAATAATAATGAAGAAAAAAGGAGAAAAAGTGATACATTAAAACAAAAAAATATTATGCAAGACGTAAAACCAGTTATCACAGATGCACAGGACAGTATGGAAGCTACCATACTTTTTCTTGACGAAGCATTAGCTCATATACGAGCAGGTAAAGCAAATGCACGCATACTCGATGGAGTACGGGTAGAATATTACGGATCGCATGTGCCTATTTCAAATGTGGCTACTATTACAACACCCGATGCAAAAACCATAACTATACAGCCATGGGAAAAAGGTATGATTGGTCCAATCGAAAAAGCAATTCTTAATTCCGATGTGGGCATTACACCCATGAACAATGGTGAAACTATTCGTTTAGGCATTCCTCCCTTGACAGAAGAACGTCGCCGACAACTTGCCAAACAAGTTAAGCACGAAGGTGAAGAAGCGAAAATTTCAATTCGTAACGCACGGCGCGAAGCCATAGAAACATTAAAAAAAATGGTAAAAAATGGTTTGCCCGAAGACGTTGAAAAAGATTCGGAAGCAGAAGTTCAAAAAATTCATGACAAGTACATTAAAAAAATTGATGAAATGCTTGCCACAAAAGAAAAGGAAATTATGACTGTTTAAAAGTTATTTTTAATAAAAAAATTCATGTCAGTCATTCCATTAGGAATGACTGACTTTTTATCGGATACTCTCTAATGATTATAAAGAAATTGAAAATTATATTCATCTTTTTCATCTTTAATACGTCAATTGGTTTCTGTGCCGATTCTGTAGCAGTACGAAATAGTTTGTTTATCATACCACACCCTGCTTATCAGCAAGAAACAAGTTGGTCGGGTGGGATTGCTGGTGGCTATTATTTTAAAAGTAACGATATTAAACGCATAAGTTCAATTTCGGGTAGTGCAGATTATACGTTGTTGCGTCAATTTATTTTTAATATCACACCAAAAATTTATTTAGCTGATAATAAATGGTATTTATATTCCAATTTGAATTTCCGCAAATATCCCGATTTTTATTATGGAATTGGCAACAAACACACAAATATAGAGCAACTTTATACTTCGCACGTATTCAGCCTCACACTTCAACCTCAATATGCAGTAACATCAAAAATTTATGTTGGTCCAATGTTGAGCATTCGTTATGAAAAAAATAATCCGGGTGATGAATTTATAAATATTAAGGATGAAATTTTTTCAAAATATGTCTCTGAAGGCTGGATTGAGCCTTTTTACACAACATCATTAGGTGCATTATTTTCCTTCGACAGTCGCGACAATCAATTTTATCCCTATAAAGGTATTTTTGCCAAATCTACTTTTGCATTTTCAAAGCATGGACTTGGAAGCACACATACCATTAGTGAATTTACAGCAGATGTACGGCAATATCTCCGCATTTATGGCGAACATGTATTTGCATGGCAAATGTATTTCGAAAGCACTTATAGTAAAAACGAAATCCCATTTCAACTTTTACCCACCTTGGGTGGACGAGATATTATGAGAGGGTTTCGTCAGGGAATGTATCGCGATAATTTGATGGCACTCTTGCAAACCGAATATCGGTTACCGGTTTATAAACGATTAAAAGTAGCTTTCTTCATTTCGGCAGGCGATGTATTTAATTATAACTCGCCCCTGTTTGATAAATTAAAAATTGCTTATGGCGCCGGGTTACGTTACCGTTTGAACGATGCCCGTGTACACTTACGATTGGATGTAGCCAAAAATAATTATGGTGAGAAACTACAATTTTATATTACGGCTACTGAAGCGTTTTAAATATTTCCAATCAATTTTACCTGTTTTTTATTTTCATGATTACATTTACAGTTCAAATTATATATTAGTCGCCAATTAGAAATAAACCTTACAAAAAAGATGAAAGGACTCGTAATAAAAAATACTGGAAGCTGGTATCAGGTAAAAAACATTGATAATGATCTAATTACTGAATGTAAAATAAAAGGAAATTTACGTTTGAAGGATATTAAAAGCACAAATCCTGTTGCTGTAGGAGATATAGTAAATTTCATTATTACAACGGATGGAACCGGATTAATCTCAGAAATAGAAGACCGAAGGAATTATGTTGTTCGCAAATCATCCAATCTTTCAAAACAATCGCATATACTTGCAGCAAATATTGATTTGTCTGCGCTTGTGGTTACTGTAAATTTTCCACCAACTTCAACTGTTTTTATCGACCGTTTTTTAGCTTCATGTGAAGCTTACCGGGTTCCTGCATGTATTATTTTTAATAAAATTGATTTGTATTCCCTGCAGGAAACTGAATATCTTGATGCACTTTTATTTTTGTACGAAAATATTGGTTATCCTGTATTTAAAGTATCGGCAGTTACAAGGGAAAATATCCCGAAACTAGCTGAATTTCTGAAAAATAAAACGACCCTTTTTTCGGGTAATTCGGGCGCTGGTAAATCAACAATTATCAACGAACTTATACCCGGAATACAGTTGCGAACAGGTCAGATTTCGGATTATCACAACAGAGGAATGCACACAACTACATTTTCTGAAATGTTTGATATGCCATTAGGTGGTTATGTAATTGACACACCAGGTATTAAAGGCTTTGGTACTTACGATATGACAAAATATGAAGTGAGCCACTATTTTAAAGAGATATTTTATTTCTCGAAAAATTGTCGTTATTCTAACTGTACACATCTACATGAACCCGATTGTGCTGTTAGAAAAGCTTTAGAAGAAAATTTTATTAGTCAGTCGCGTTTTCAGAGTTATTTGAGTATGCTCGAAGATTTAAGCGAAGGAAAATATCGTATACAAAACTACTGAATTGTTACATAATTTTATAGTGCTGAAATTCAAACAGAAAAAATTACAATATTCAATAGAAAATGCATAAATTCTTTTTATTAGAAATATTTTCTTTCAAATTGTACAATTTTCAGGTAATAAAATTAAAAAAATTAATATATTTGCAGTATTAATAAAAAAGTAAATAAATAATTTTTTACCATGGCACATCACAACATTGACCGTTTGGACAAAAAAATTCTTCAGTTAATATCTCAAGATGCCAGAATACCTTTTCTGGAAGTAGCACGTGAATGTAATGTTTCGGGAGCAGCAATTCATCAACGTATTCAGAAACTGAAAAATACCGGAATAATCAAAGGTTCTGAGTTTGTTATTGATAACTACAGGGTTGGTTATCAAACTTGTGCATTTGTGGGTATAACAGTACGTGATGTAAAAATGATGGCAAATGTAGTTGAGGATTTGAAAAAAATACCTGAAATTGTTGAATGTCACTACGCCACCGGTAAATATGCCATGTTTGTAAAAATATTTGCTCGCGATAACAAGCATTTGTTACATATCATTGTTGACCGCATGGTTGGAATAGAAGGAATTGCACATACCGAAACATTCCAAATATCCCTTGATGAAGTGTTCAGAAGACAACTTTCGGTTTTCGAAGTTGATACGGAAGCAGAAGATATCGAAGATGAAGAAGAATAAAAAAATTCACTTCAGCTCCCACCCGATCTTTTATAATTTGGGAGTATAAACGCTCATTTTTTTATCGGCAATTAAATCAACAACAGGTAAACTTGAAAAGGTAAAACAGAGTATAGCAATAAGCAAACTTAATTATAGAATCAAAGCACACACTTAGTTTATCTAGACTAAATTGTAAACTTCAATTTCATACTATTTTTTTCAAGCAAAAAAGAAACAATAACTATTTGAATAAATTGGTTTTAAACAATATTTTGTTGTAGTCCGTCAGCTATTACTGCAAGTTAGCTTTGTAGCATTATGATTTCATTTAATCTTTAAAACAGATATGCTACGCCCAACAAGAAACCATCCTGGCTAAGTTTTCCCGTTCCGGTTTTTAAAAGATTTGACATTCCGTATTGATAACATACAATCACATCAAAATGCTGAAATGTGCTTACTTTTCCAATTATACTGACTCCTGTCTCAAAACGTTTCAAATTATTATAAGTGGCTTTTGTAACATTACCATCTACATCATTAATTTTTCCGCTCAATAAATAATTTCCATATACTCCAGCACCTAAACTTGCAGTGAAATTTAAATCTTTCACTCCATATTCATCCTTTGTAATAAAATTATAAAAAACATTTAATGGAAGGGACAAAACGTTCGATACATTGTACTGGTCTAATTCAATGCCATAAAATTCATCATACTCACCATATGTAAAACCGGTTTTAAAGGTATTCAACCCGGATTGTAATGTTATTTTATCAGTGAAGTTCGTTGATGTCAGAAAACCAATTGCAAGATTCATTCCACCTTTATCTACCGGCAATGATCTGATATTACTAAAACCGCTGCGCACAAACGGAAAATTTATTCCACCAATTACTCCATAACGAATCTGAGAAATTGACGTTTGAGTAAAAAACAGTAACAGCGTTATAATATATTTATACATATAATTTAATTTATTTAATTTAACAGCTCAAATAACATAATTTGTTAGACAAATGTTCAGAAAAAAAGCCGATAAAAACATTTTATCAGCTTTATTATTTACGAAAAAGAAAAAAATCTAAATAAGTTTCATATCCAAATTTGTTTTAATGGCAGCCAGAAACTCCTGCGTATTCAGATAATCAGCTCTTGAGATATTTTCTCCATGTACAAGTATTGCTAAATCTTTTGTCATTTGTCCGGCCTCAACTGTTTCTACACATACCTGTTCCAGTTTATGACAGAAATCAATCAATGCCTGATTGTTATCTAATTTTCCACGATGTGCCAAACCTCTTGTCCACGCAAAAATGGAAGCAATTGGGTTTGTCGAAGTTTCCTTGCCCTGCTGATGCTGACGATAATGCCTTGTTACCGTACCATGAGCAGCTTCGGCTTCAACTGTTTTTCCATCGGGCGTTACTAATACCGACGACATAAGTCCAAGAGAACCAAATCCTTGTGCAATAGTATCAGATTGTACATCGCCATCATAATTTTTACATGCCCACACAAAGCCACCATTCCATTTCAATGCAGCGGCCACCATATCATCGATAAGACGATGTTCATAAACGATTCCTGCTTCCTTAAATTTATCTTTGAACTCGTTATCATAAACCTCCTGAAATATGTCTTTGAATCGCCCATCGTAAGCTTTCAGAATTGTATTTTTTGTTGACATATACAAAGGCCATTTCTTTTCAAGAGCGACTTGAAATGAAGAACGTGCAAACCCGTAAATAGATTCATCTGTATTGTACATGCTCAGCGCAACTCCATCACCTTTAAAATCATACACTTCCCATTCCTGCGTTTCGCCTGCTTCGTTCGTAAAGGTCATTTTGAGTTTTCCTTTTCCTTTTATAACTACATCAGTAGCGCGATATTGGTCGCCAAAAGCATGACGGCCTATAATTATGGGCTGTGTCCACCCGGGAACTAATCTAGGAACGTTTGAACATATAATAGGTTCACGAAAAACGGTACCTCCAATGATGTTTCGCAGTGTTCCGTTCGGCGATTTCCACATTTTTTTCAGACCAAATTCTTTCACTCGGGCTTCATCAGGAGTTATCGTAGCACATTTAATACCAACATTATACTTTTTAATGGCATTTGCGGCTTCAACAGTTACTTCGTCATTAGTGGCATCGCGATTTTCAATGCTTAAATCATAATATTTTATATCCAAATCGAGATATGGAAGTATTAATTGTTCTTTAATAAACGACCATATTATACGAGTCATTTCATCGCCGTCGAGTTCTACTACAGGATTTTGTACTTTTATTTTATTCATTGCAAATTAGTTTAAAAAATTACAGCGAACAATATTTTTAATAATTGTCCGCTGTTGATTATTATTGAATTATCGTTGAGCCATTGGTACAAATTGTTGCTTTTCACGAACGTTTTTGTATGCAGGACGAATGATACGTTTACTTGAGAAGTTCAGTTCTTCAATACGGTGAGCTGTCCAGCCAACAATACGAGCCATAGCAAACAGCGGGGTGAACACTTCTTTCGGAAGACCAATTGCATCATAAACAAAGCCTGAATAATAGTCAACATTAATACAGGTTTGTTTAGCGCTATCCCCTTTATATTTCATAAATACTTTGATTGCACGGTCTTCGATCAGTTCCATAAATGCAAATTCTTTTTCACGACCTTTTTCTTTTGCAAGTTCGCGAGCCATTTCCTTAAGAAGTCCAGCGCGGGGATCGCTTATGGTGTAAACTGCATGGCCAATTCCATAAATAAGACCAGTACGATCAAAAGCTTCCTTGTTCAGAATTTTTATTAAATAATCATCAACTTCTTTCACGTCCTTCCAGTTCTTTACATTAGCTTTCATATCATCGAGCATTGCATTCACCATAAGATTTGCACCACCATGTAACGGGCCTTTAAGAGATCCAATGCCGGCAGCAATTGCTGAATAAGTATCAGTTTCGGTAGAGCTTGTTACGCGTACCGAGAAAGTTGAATTGTTACCTCCACCGTGATCGGCATGTAAAATTAGTGCTAAATCGAGAATTTTCACATCTAGATCGGTGTAATTATCTTTCCCTTTCATCATATACAGGAAATTTTCAGCTACCGATTTATTTTCGTCCGGATGGCGTACATGTAGTGATCGACCCTGTTGTGAATGTCTTAAAACGTTGTATGCATATGCAATGATAGTCGGGAATTTAGCAATCAGATTAATTGACTGATTGATAAGGTTATCTTTAGAAATATCATCAGGATCTTCATCGTAAATATAGAGTTCGAGTACACTACGAGCAAGAATATTCATAATATTTTTCCCACGAAGCGAAAGAATACTCATTGTAGTACGATGATCAAGTGGCATCGTTTGTGTAAGTAATTTGCGGAATGTTTCCAAATCTTCTGCATCAGGCAAGCCCCCTGATAACAAAAGATAGGCTGTTTCTTCAAAACCTAATCTGTTATCTGCCTGAATTCCGTGAACAAGGTCTTCAACATCAATACCGCGATAAAAAAGTTTACCTGGGATTGCCACAACTGTGCCGTCTTCTTTTTTATCGTAACCTACTACATCGCCTACTCTGGTCAAACCGGCAAGTACTCCAGTATGATCTTCGTTACGCAATCCACGCTTTACACCAAATTTGGTGAACAATTCTTTATCAATTTTACTTGTACGTTTAATTGACTCGGATAGTTTATAAATTAAATACTTGTTTTTCATATATTTATTCTATTTTAAATTGTTATTTTTTTTTCATATCATTTCTGTATACATTATTTCTTCATGGAGTTCAATGCACTTCCAGCTTTAAACCATTCAATCTGTGTATCATTATAAGTATGAACAACTTCAAATTGATCAGTTGAACCGTCAGAATGAGTAAGCATAACCGTAAGATTTTTCCCGGGCGAAAATTCTGTTAGTCCTATAATACTTATTTTATCATCTTCACGAACTTTATCGTAATCATTTTTATCGGCAAAAGTTAGCGCAAGCATTCCTTGCTTTTTTAAGTTAGTTTCATGAATACGGGCAAACGATTTTACTAAAATAGCCTTTACATTGAGATGTCGAGGCTCCATAGCAGCATGTTCACGACTTGAACCTTCGCCATAATTTTCTTCGGCTACTACAATAGAGCCAATGCCCTGTGCTTTGTATTTTCGCGCTAAAGCAGGCACTGCACTATATTCGCCAGTTTCAGGATCGAGTACTGCATTTGTTTTATCGTTAAAAGCATTTACAGCTCCAATCAGCATATTGTCTGAAATATTATCGAGATGTCCTCGAAATCGCAACCAAGTTCCTGCCATCGAAATATGATCGGTGGTACATTTTCCTTTGACTTTAATAAGCAACGGTAGCGCTATAAAATCTTTTCCATCCCATGGTGTAAAAGGTGCCAACTTTTGTAAACGTTTCGAAGCCGGATCTATGTGAACCTCTACTTTACTTCCATCTTCTACGGGAGCTATATATCCAGCATCTTTTACATCAAACCCATTAATGGGAAGTTCATATCCTTCTGGTTCTGCAAGTTTCACATCTTGTCCTTTCTCGTTTTTTAGTGTATCTTTCATCGGATTGAAAGTCAAATCACCGGCAATTGTGAGTGCAGAAACAATTTCGGGAGAACCGATAAAAATATGGGTATTAGGGTTACCATCGGCACGCTTAGCAAAATTTCTGTTGAAAGAAGTTATTATCGAATTTGGACGGTCGGGCACATCTATATCACGCTTCCACTGTCCAATACAAGGACCGCAGGCATTCGCCATAATTACAGCACCTACCGATTCAAATTCTGCAAGTACGCCATCACGTTCAGCTGTGTAACGAA